>CAKSPN010000030.1 GCA_934481375.1 uncultured Clostridia bacterium | reverse complement strand
CAAACGCCGCACACAGATAATCCGGCTTTTGCTCGTTAATCAGCTTTGTAAGTATGTTTAAAAATCCGTAAATTGCGTTTGTCGGCGTGCCGTCCGCCGCACTTAAGGGACGTATCCCGTAAAACGCACGGTTTATAATACTGTTTGAATCAAGAATTAATAGCTTTTTCACTTTTCTCTCCTTACTAAATGCAAATCATTTGCATTTAAAATATTTTACCGTATAATGTTTATTTTGTCAAGTGTTTGTTAATAATTTATTAATAAAATAAATAAGGCTTATTTACATTTAGTTCATACCGATGACAAATCTATGCTGTATGATATAAGCATAGTCAGAAAAGACATAAAATAAAACCGATCATCATTAAATTTGCGATCAGGAGGTAATCACTATGAAAAAGTATCCGCATACAGATTCCACAGAGATGATAATTTATGATAATAAAGAAAAGAAGAAAAAGAAAGCAAAGCCGTGGGCGGTTGCTTTAAGCTCGGCACTTATCGCAAGCGTGTTCACAGCGTCGGTGTTCGGCGCAGGCACATATTATATGTATGAAAAATTGAAGCCGACAGTTACACAGCGTGCTTCCGTATACTCGGCGTCAACCTCGAACGGCTCGGACGCATCACAGCTTGTGACATATTCGGGAGACAAACAAGTTCTCACAATTCCGCAGATTGCGGCTAAAGTAGGACCGAGCGTAGTCGGAGTTATAAACAAAACCACCGTTCAGCCGCAGAAATATTACGACTGGTTCAGCGGCAGATATTATTACTACCAGGATCCGAACGCATCGGATAACGGCACTGTCGAACAGGGCAGCGGCTCGGGTATAATCATCAGCACGGACGGTTATATAGTAACCAACCAGCACGTTGTTGACGGAGCAACCGAAATTTCGGTAATCCTCAATACCGGCGAAGAAGTAAGCGCAAAGCTTATCGGTCAGGATACAAAAACAGACCTTGCGGTTTTGAAGATAGATACAAAATCCGAACTCACGGCAGCAACGCTGGGCGACTCGACGCAGACTCAGGTCGGCGAGCTTGCCGTAGCTATCGGTAACCCGATGGGACAGGAATTTTCGGGTTCGGTAACGGCAGGTATAATAAGCGCCGTAAACAGAACAATGACAATAGACAGCAGAACATATAACCTTTTGCAGACAGACGCGGCAATAAACGCCGGCAACTCGGGCGGCGCTCTTATAAATCAGTACGGCGAGGTTATAGGTATAAACTCGGTTAAGCTTTCACAATCGGGCGTTGAAGGTATGGGATTTGCAATCGCAATTTCCGAGGCAAAGCCTATCATAGACGATCTTATCGCATCGGGCTATGTAACCGGCAGACCGCTTGTGGGCATAACAATAAACGAAACTCCTTACGGACTGTTTGTAAAAGCGGTACAGGACGGCACGGGTGCAGCCGAAGCAGGCTTGCAGGCAAACGATATGATTATTGAGGTTGACGGACAGAAAGTGTCCTCGTCAAGTGAAATAAACGAAATCCGTGACAAGAAAAAACCCGGCGACACTCTTACATTTAAGATAGTTCGTGACGGAGAAACAAAAGAGGTCAGCGTGCGCTTGACAGAAAGCGCCGACAAGGCCAACAAATAAAATTGCCAATCAGTTTTAATTGATTTGACTGTTGAAAGCAGTCAATACCATCCTTTTTTTCATATGCCCTTGCTCAAAAGCAAGGGTCCCCCAAAAACTCGGGAAGGCCCCACCTTCCCGACTCTCCCCCGAGAAACAGGTATACGCCGTATACCTGTTTTTCATTTGCGGATTTCGGGGATAAGGGAAAAAATTTTTTAAAAAATATAAAATTATTAAGAAGACTAAATATCTTTGTTAAAAAACTTAACCTTGATGTAATATTTGTGTAACATATATGAAAGCTTTGTAACAAAGCGGAATATGTTGATGTGCTTGTACTTTTTATAACACATCATATTGTGGTTATTAAAAACAAGCCCGTTATCCGAATGTGAATTTTTACAGGACTGTTTCCGATATATTTCGACACAATCTCACGTTTATTACAAATAAATTACTAAATTTTTAAAAAGTTTTTAAGAAAATTTTAAACAATGTAAAAATTTTACCCCCAAACCCTTGACAATGCTTGTTTTTTCTGTTACAATACAAGCGATGATTTCGATTAGAGTGTTTTTTCACTGACAAAAAGCGTACGAAGAAAATAGGGTAACGGTCTTTAGAAAAGCGGAGGTTTTTATAAACCGACGCCGATAAAAAGGAGAGAATAAAATCTTGAATAAATTAATGAAGAGAATTATCTTATCTGTTCTTGCTGTAACCGCAGTGACTACAACGTCGGCATTTGCAGCCGATTTGAGCGGATGGGCGATATCGGAATATCAGTCGGCAAACGAAGCAGGACTGGTTTCATATTCGGTCGTATCAAACGATATGAAAGCAAATATCACACGACAGGAATTCTGCGAACTCGCAGTTAATCTTTATAAGAAGCTTTCAAACGACGCCGAGCTTATAGAGCCGGAGGTTTCGCCGTTTGAGGATACTGATAATCTGGCAGTCGCACAGGCGTACTGCTACGGAATAGTTTCCGGCACGGGCGATAATAAGTTTACGCCGGATAAGCTTGTAACACGTGAGGAAATGGCAAAGATGCTTGTAAGCACACTCACGGCAGGCGAAGTTAATTTCTCGCTTTCGGACGAGAGCGACGCATACGTAATAGATAATTTTGACGACGGCAGCAAGGTAAGCGACTGGGCAAAGGCTTCCGTAATAACGGCGCTTAACTATTCGATTATGGGCAGTGCGGGCGACAATACGTTTAAGCCCGAAAGCGCAACCACAAGAGAACAGGCTATAGCAAGCATAAACCGTTCATATGAGAAGTTTGCAAACAGCGGCTATGAAATAAGTCTGCCGACAATCACTCTGCCGGAGAATAACTCGGAAATAGAACAGGGCGAGTTTGAAATCAGCTGGACAGAAACGGACGGAGCGGTAAAGTACCGTGTTCTTATAAAGGACAGCAAGGCTCAGCCGGTTATATGGGAGGACGTTGACGGTACTTCCGTTACGATTGACGCACCCTGGCTTTCAACAAACAAAGATTATTCAATAATCGTAGGCGCGGTTATGGCGGACGGCAGCGAATGCTACAGCGTGCCTGTGGATTTCAGATATAAGGCTGCGGAAAAAGCAGATAAGGATCATCACGTGTATGTTGCGTCGAATCCGAAAGGACAGGCGCTCATAGACGAAGCGGCAAAATATCTCGGAGTTCCGTACGTATGGGGCGGAACGTCACCGTCAGGCTTTGACTGTTCGGGATTTATGTATTACATATGCAAAGCGCAGGGCATTTCGCTCTACCGTGTAGCAGACGATCAGATGCACAAAAACGGAACACCTGTTTCAAAGCAGGACCTTGAGCCGGGCGACCTCGTGTTCTTCGGCAGCGGCGATTACGCAACCCACGTGGGAATGTATGTCGGTGAAGGTATGATGATACATGCGCCGTCAACAGGTAAGACAATAATGTATTCGGACATCACAACGGGATATTACGAATCGAGATATATCGGCGCAAGACGAGTGTATTAATGATATTAAAAATTAAAAGGAGCAGTGAATTTCACTGCTCCTTTTGTGTTATAATTTCATTAAATCATCCAAACCGGAACGATGTAATTATCGCTGTCAACAGCCGAAAGAGTTTCTTTCATACAAATAATTGCGCCTTGGCCTCTCGGGAGCGAGGCTTTATCCAACAATTTAAACGGTCTTATAAGCTCCGATCCCGGATTTGCTGTACGCTTGATTTCAATAGGGTGAAGCATACCGTCACTTTCAATTACAAGGTCGATTTCATTGCTGTTTGTATCACGATAATACCACATAAGACATTCTTTTGCATTGTTGTGATATGTTTTTATAATCTCGGATACAACATAGTTTTCGAGTATTGCTCCGTTAATCGCTCCGTTTGCCAGAATTTCCGGCGATGAATATTTTGTAAGATATGCAACAAGACCGGTATCAAAGAAATACATTTTAGGCGTCTTGATTGTACGTTTCAACAAATTATTTGAGTACGGTCGCAGGAAAAATATAATATCTGATTTTTCTAAGATTTTCAGCCAGCGCTTAGCTGTATCATTGGAAATGCCGACGTCCTGAGCAATATCCGATATATTAAGTATCTGACCCGCTCTGCAGGCTGCCGAACGGATAAAATCGCTGAACAGCATTGTGTTGTCAATATCGGCTATGTCCTTGACATCTCGCTCAATATAAGTTTGCAGATAACTGCTGTAAAACAAATCTCTGTCCGTATACTTTCCGCTTATATGTCCCGGCAGAGATCCGTTCCAGATGCGTCTGTATATTTCGTTGAGATCAGCCGGTTTATTTGTCTTGCTGCGCTTTTTTAATTTATCCAAATCAACGGAAAATGGCTCGGTTACATCATTTCCGTAGATTTCGTGCTGAGAAAGCGAAGGCATATGAATAATGGCTATTCTTCCGGCGAGTGATTCCTGCGCAAGCTCCATAAGCTTAAACGGCTGTGACCCTATAAGCCAAAAAGAGCCGGGCGCAGCGCCTTTGTCTATCGCTATTTTTATATATGAAAACAACTCGGGCGCATATTGAACTTCATCTATTAAAACGGGCAAGGAATGTATTTGCATAAAAAGAGCCGGGTCTGTGGAGGCTAAGTTCCTTTCCTCCAGATCGTCCAATAAAATTTCTTCACGGTTATTATCCGTAAGCCGCTTCAATACGGTTGATTTTCCTACCTGCCTTGCCCCTGTTATTAAAACACAGGCATATTCTTTGGAGGCGGATTTGATTTTTTCTTCTAAATCACGGGTTATATACGCCATAGGTATTCTCCTTTCATATTTTAATTATACTATATAGCAAATGCGCACATTTGTCAAGGTTAATTTACGATTGCATCGTAAATTAACCTAAAACAACATAAAAAAGCTGCAGCAAAATAATTTTATTTTGCTGCAGACCCCCAACGCTATTAAAATATAACAGTCAAAAGCATTTTAAAGCGTTCCTCGCCGTAAACGGCGTGCGGAACTTTTTTCGGCATAATTATGCTCTCGCCCTCGTGCAGAATGTGGCACACACCGCCGACGGTGAAGTTTCCCGTACCCTCAAGCACCGTAACCATTGCGTCACCGCCGGATTCGTGCGTGCTTATCTCCTCGCCTTTTTCAAACGCAAACAGCGTAAGACTTACGTGTTCGTTCTGCGCAAGCGTTTTGCTCACAACCTGTCCGTCCCGGTACGAAACCTCGTTTTTAAGCTCCAGAACCTCTGCTTTATTAATATTTTTAATCATATCCGTACTCCCTTTCAATGCCGAAATAATTTATAATTACACGGTTTAACCCTCAAATTATACATTATTCATTATTTGCTTTTCATTATATATTATACAGCAGAAAGGGAATATTTTCAATACCTGCGGCTGAATAAATAAACAAAAACCATGCATAAAAATTAAAATCCATTATTAAAATTTAATCAAATATAATATACCTGTTTTATAAGTATTGACAGAAAGGATCGTTTGTGGTATTATGTTTAATTATAAAAGAATATGTTTTTTTTGTTAAAGAAAGGACTGGTAAATATGAAGAAGTTTACTAAACTGGCGAGCGTATTGATGGCAGCGGCAATGGCTGTAACGGCATTCGCAGGCTGCGGCAATACGTCAACATCATCAACGGGCAGCGCCGACGGAGCAATCAAAATCGGCGGTATCGGACCTTTGACGGGCGCAGCAGCCATATACGGACAGGCTGTTAAAAACGGCGCTTCGATTGCTGTTGAAGAAATCAACGCAAAGGGCGATTTAAAATTCGACCTTAAGTTTGAAGATGATGAAAACGACGCCGAAAAGTCAGTTAATGCATATAACAACTTAAAGGACTGGGGAATGCAGGTTTCGCTCGGTTCTGTTACAACACAGCCTTGTATCGCTGTTTCAACGGAAGTAAATGCGGACGGAATATTCGCGCTTACACCGTCGGCGTCGTCAACGGACGTTCTCGGCGGTCAGCCGGATAAGAACGGCAACGTAACAATTCAGCGTAAAGATACAATGTTCCAGCTTTGCTTCACAGACCCTAACCAGGGTGTTGCTTCGGCAAAGTATATGAAGGAACAGAATCTCGGCGAAAAGATCGGTATAATCTATAATAACTCCGACGCATACTCAACAGGTATATTCCAGAAGTTCCAGACAACAGCTCAGGAACTCGGACTTAACATTGTATGCGTAAAGACATTTACGGACGACTCCGCAAACGACTTCACATCACAGCTTAACGAAATCAAAGCTGCGGGCGCCGATATAGTATTCCTTCCGATTTACTACACACCGGCGTCAATGATTCTTACACAGGCAAAGAAGATGCAGTATGAGCCTAAGTTCTTCGGCGTTGACGGTATGGACGGTATCCTTACTCTTGAAAACTTCGATAAGTCGCTTGCAGAGGACGTAATGCTTCTGACGCCGTTTACTGCAGACGCTACAGACGAAAAGACACAGAGCTTTGTTAAGAAGTACAACGAAAAGTATAAGGAAACCCCGAACCAGTTCGCTGCAGACGCTTACGATTGTATCTATGCAATCTATGAGGCTTGCAAAAAGAGCGGCGTAACGGCCGATATGGACGCAAAGACAATCGGCGAAAAGCTTGTTTCGGCATTCACGGCATCAGACTTTAAACTTGACGGTCTTACAGGTGAAGGTATGACCTGGTCAAAAACCGGTGAAGTATCAAAGGAACCGAAAGGTATGATAATTAAAAACGGCGTATATGTAGGTATGTAACACATATTCCGACAATACGATTTTATTTCAACGGAGAAAGAGGAGGCTGCCAAAGGCGGCTCCTCCTTTTCTGCTTTTTTAATCTGAGCGGGTCATAAACACTTGAACAGCGGTGTTCCCGGGTTTATGAACCGGTCGGATAATGAAAAAATGGAGAGGTGTAGACAATGGCTTTTATTTCTAACTTAATAAACGGAATAAGTCTTGGAAGCGTTTACGCCATAATTGCGCTCGGGTACACAATGGTTTACGGCATTGCAAAAATGCTTAACTTTGCTCACGGCGATGTAATTATGGTCGGTGCGTATATTTCCTTCTGCGCAACAACGTATCTGAACCTGCCGCCGGTTGTTTCGGTGGTTATGGCGATGGCGGTATGTACGGTGCTCGGTATTCTTATCGAGGGTCTTGCGTATAAGCCGCTCAGAAAAGCAAGCTCGCTGGCAGTTCTTATAACGGCTATCGGCGTCAGCTATTTTCTTCAGAACGTTGCGCTGCTTATATGGGGAAGCGCACCCAAAACGTTCAGTTCGATTGTTCCGTTCGGCTCTATCTCCCTGTTCGGAGGTAAGCTTATCATCACGGTTGAATCACTCGTTACCGTTGCGGCTTGTATACTTATTATGATATTCCTTGTGCTCTTTACAAAGAGAACAAGAATGGGAAAAGGTATGCGTGCCGTTTCGGAGGATAAGGACGCAGCGGAGCTTATGGGTATCAACGTAAACGTTACCATTTCCGTTACGTTCGCAATCGGCAGCGCACTTGCGGCAATCGCAGGCGTACTGCTCTGCTCGGCATATCCCGTGCTTGTTCCGACAACAGGCTCAATGCCCGGTATCAAGGCGTTTACCGCTGCGGTATTCGGAGGAATAGGCTCAATCCCGGGCGCTATGATAGGCGGAATACTTCTCGGTATAATCGAGATATTCAGCAAATCATATATTTCAACAGCTTTATCGGACGCTATCGTTTTTGCCGTGCTTATAGTCGTGCTTCTTGTTAAGCCGTCTGGAATACTCGGCAAAAAGATTACTGAGAAGGTGTGAGGTGACATTATGAATAAATTAAAGAAAATGAATAAATTCACCCTGACCAATATCAAAGCTTACGGTCTTGTAATACTGGCGTTTATAATTCTCTTTCCTTTGCAGTCGGCAGGAAAGATAAACAACTCGATAAGCGGACAGCTTGTGCCTATATGTACTTATATAGTAATGGCAATATCGCTTAATCTTACGGTCGGATTTTTGGGCGAGCTTAGCCTCGGCCATGCCGGATTTATGAGCGTGGGAGCGTTCACGGGAGTTATAACGGCGGTGTGCTTACAGGACGCAATCCCGTCAAAAGGATTGATTTTGCTTATCGCTATCATTGTCGGCGGATTGTTCGCCGGAATTGCCGGATTGCTTATCGGTATTCCCGTTCTCCGTCTGAGGGGCGACTATCTTGCTATAGTAACGCTTGCGTTCGGCGAAATAATAAAGAATATAATAAACTGCCTGTATATCGGTGTTGATAAATCGGGACTTCATTTCAATATGACAAGTGCCGATGCACTCGGTATGGAAAACGGCAAGCTTATCTTAAACGGACCGCAGGGTGCGGTCGGAATAACAAAAATGGCGTCGTTCGGTGCAGGCGTACTCCTTATCCTGTTCACGCTGTTTATCGTTTTGAATTTTGTAAACAGTAAGTCGGGCCGTGCTGTTACCGCTATCCGTGATAACAGAATTGCCGCCGAATCAGTCGGCATAGGCATAACACGCTATAAGCTTACGGCGTTCATTATATCGGCGGTTCTTGCCGGTATGGCGGGAGCGCTTTACGCAATGAACTTCTCAACCATTGCGGCTAAGAAGTTTGACTTCAATACTTCGATACTCATTCTCGTATTCGTCGTTCTGGGCGGTATGGGAAACATTGTAGGAACAATAATCGCAACGGCGCTTCTCTATATGCTCCCCGAGCTTTTGAGAGGACTTGCCGACTACAGAATGTTGATATACGCAATAGTGCTTATCCTGGTAATGCTTATAACGAACAGCACCAAAGCAAAGCAGTTCGGAGAAAGAATTATGGATAAAGTGCGAAACCGAAAATCCGAAGGACAGGGGGAGAGCTAAATGGATAAAATGGTACCGGTTCCGAGCAGAGCAATAGTTCCGGAACGTGACGTGGATAAAACCCCCATACTTGAAACGCATCATCTCGGCATAGACTTCGGCGGACTGACCGCCGTTGACGATTTGTCGCTTGCAGTGGGCAGAACGGAGATTGCCGGACTTATCGGCCCTAACGGTGCAGGAAAAACGACCGTGTTCAATCTTCTTACGAATGTGTATCAGCCTACAAGAGGCGCAGTTATGTTTGACGGCCACCCGACCGCAAGAAAGACTTGCGCACAGGTAAGCCGTATGGGTATTGCACGTACTTTCCAGAATATCCGCCTTTTCTCGGATATGTCAGTTATAGATAACGTAAAAGTCGGACTTCATAACTCGATACATCAGAGCCTGTTCTCCTCGCTGACGCATATCGGCGGTTACAGAAGCTCGGAGAAAAAATCGAGAGAAGAAGCGCTTGAACTGCTCGACTTTTTTGATATGGCGGATCTTGCAAATCATCAGGCAGGCTCACTGCCTTACGGTGAGCAAAGACGTCTTGAGATTGCCCGTGCGCTTGCCACTCACCCGGGAATAATTCTTCTCGATGAGCCTGCGGCAGGTATGAACCCGTCCGAAACGAGTGAGCTTATGGAAAATATCAGACGAATAAGAGATAATTTCAGTATTGCCGTTATGCTTATCGAGCATGATATGAACCTTGTAATGAACATCTGCGAGGGAATATGCGTGCTTGACCACGGTAAGGTTATCGCAAAGGGTACGCCCGATGAGATAAAATCCGACCCTAAGGTAATAGAGGCATACCTCGGCAAGAAAAAGGAGGCGTAATTTATGCTTAAGGTTGATAATATAAACGTTTATTACGGACAAATCCATGCATTAAAGGACGTTTCCCTGGAGGTAAAGGAAGGCGAAATAGTTGCGCTTATAGGTGCGAACGGTGCGGGAAAATCCACCACACTGCGCACAATATCGGGACTTTTGCGTTCCAAGACAGGCTCTATCACGCTGTTTGACGAGGACATCTCGCATACGGACGCATACAAGCTTGTTTCAAGAGGACTTGCGCATGTTCCGGAGGGACGTCACGTATTCTTGCAGATGACTGTTTTGGAAAATCTCGAAATGGGAGCGTATACAAATCCGTCGAATGTAAAAGCAGGTATTGATGACGTGTTCACACGTTTTCCGAGATTAAAGCACAGAATGAATCAGATTGCCGGAACTCTTTCGGGCGGAGAACAGCAAATGCTTGCAATGGGCAGAGCGCTTATGAGCAAGCCTAAGCTTATGATGCTCGATGAGCCGTCAATGGGACTTGCGCCGATACTCGTACAGCAGATATTTGATATAATAAAGGAACTTCACGAGTCGGGAACAACAATTCTGCTCGTTGAGCAGAACGCCGAAATGGCACTCCACGTTGCCGACAGAGCATACGTACTCGAATCGGGAAGAATAAAGCTTTCCGGCACGGGAGCGGAGCTTGCAAGCAGTGATGAGATAAAGAAAGCATATCTCGGCGGTTAAAGCTGATAAATTTTGCTTATTAATGTAGGGTTCGATGTCCACATCGACCCGAAACGCTGTCCTGTGCGGTGTACGTTTTCGGCAGGGGCAAAAATATGCGATTTTACAAAACAACAAAACACACCCGGAATTTTTCCGGGTGTGTTTTGTTGTTTTACTTCCTATATATTATTCTCGATAATCTTGCCGCATTATACCGCTGTATCAAAACAAACTGCAAATCGAACAGCGCCGAAACAACAGATGTTACAAAAAACGGCGTAAAGCTGTCAAAAACCCTTGAAAACAATATCGGCACAAAGCTTAACACCGCAATTATCTCATGCGTTATTCTTGCGTTTGCCATATTCCGCATAAGCTCCTCATACGAATTGATGCTTATGTTGAACAAATCGGGATTATATGCAGGGGCGTATTTTTTCAGCTTTTTCATATTGATTTTTTTATAAAACGCCGTTTCGGCTTTGCCTATGCAAAACGGTTTTGCCGTTTTGTTTCTGCCGAAATGCGTAACAAAAACGGCTGCGGTTATGCGCATAATAAAATGATAAAACACCGTAAAAAAGGTTATCGAAAGCGTAAGGTACAATCCGTACAAAAAATGTCTGTACAGAACCGTACAGATAACGCCCGATATAAGCGATACAAGCGTAAGAACAGATATTAATTTTTTCATTTTACTGCATCTTTTCACGCATAAGCTTTTCTATTTCATCATAATCAAAGCCTTTGTCCGAAAAAACCTTTGTGTCCTTTTCGGCGGAATTGCCCGACTGCGTCTTGAAATTTTCGTGATCCGCCTCGGCAGTTTCTATTGTCGTGATGTTTTTCTTTGCCCAGTTTTCTATTATTTTGTTCATATACGGGAACGACAGCTTGCCCGTACTCATAATGCAGTATTCGTACGCAAGCGCAATCATTTCCACGCTCATATCGTAATCGTCATGCCATGTTTTTAAGTACAGCTCCTCGGATTTGGAAAAATTTCTTCCGTCTATGCCGAACAGCTTTTTAAGCTCATATACGTATGTTTTCTTTTCCTGCTCGTCGGAAATGTAATGCTCGGCGGCGCTCATTGTGGTAATGCCGTTTTCGTGCCACGAAACGGCAATCTTTTCTATATAATTCATATTCCGCTTGCCCTTCGAAACACAGTATTCCAAAAGCATCGTGATAACCTCCGGCGATAAGCCGAGATAATCGTAAAACCAGAACAGCGTTTCCGTTTCCTGCGTGTTAAGCGTTTTTCCGAGAATTTCCTGCGCAAGCGTGCATAAATCGGCAAGCGCTTTGTTACTTAACATTTCCTCCGCAACGTTTTTCCCCGTTCTGCGCTCCGTCACCGGCTCGGTTTCGGGAACGCTCCTTTCAACGTGAGTCTCCGAATTAAGAAACGTAATATTCCCGTTCTCGCTGCTCATTGCTCCGCAGCCGCACCAGTATCCGACCGCATTAACCACATCGCTCTCGAGCAGATTAAGCTTTGCCGCAATGGCGCTGTTTTCCTCGTCAATATTCTTGACCGCAAGATAGAGCATATACATATACACTTTTACATATGCGCCGTTCGCCTGCGGCATCTTGTTTTCTATAAAATCTGCGGATACCGGTATAAAGTCCGCATTAAGCTGAAAAGATGGCATTTTTATCTCCGTTCCGCCGCTTTTGTGCGGCAAATATCGTAAGTCTTTCTTCTATTATACAGCATCTTTATAAAAAAAGCAAAGATTTTCTTAAAAAGAGGCAAAAAAATACAATATGCCTGTTGACATATCGTGAAATTTATGATATTATAATAAACTGTACCGTAGTCGTCAAAAATGACTGCGCTCTGCCCCTTAGCTACAATATCATTGTATGTATTATAGCACGATAATATACAAATTGCAAGTGCCGTAATATTACAAATTTTTTACAAGGGACAGACACTGAATAATTATGATGAGGTGATTGACTAAATGTTGCATGAGGTTCAAGCAGGAAAAAATGTCAGACTGAGCTACTCAAAGATCAAAGAAGCGCTTGAGATGCCTAATCTGATAGAGGTTCAGAAAAACTCATACAAATGGTTTATCGAGGAAGGATTAAAAGAAGTATTCCACGATATTTCCCCGATAACCGACCACAGCGGAAAGCTTATTCTCGAATTTTTCGATTACAGGCTGGATTACAATTCAAAATATTCCGTTGAGGAATGTAAGGAAAGAGACGCAAAATATGCGGCTCCGCTTAAAGTGAGCGTA
>CAKSPN010000029.1 GCA_934481375.1 uncultured Clostridia bacterium | reverse complement strand
GTCAAGGGCAGCGTATCGCGGTGAGGAAACGACATTCGACGATGAATTTGTAGTTTTCGATATAGAAACAACAGGTCTTTCTGCTGCTACATGCAAAATTACGGAAATAGGAGCGGTAAAGGTCGAAAACGGAGTAATAACGGATAAATGGTCGACCTTTGTAAATCCCGGTATGCCCATACCCGAAAAGATAGTTGAGCTTACAGGCATAACCGATAAAATGGTTAAGGACGCTCTCCCGATAGAGGAACAGCTTGAAAGCTTTAAGGATTTCTGCAAAGGCTGTATAGTGGCGGCGCACAACGCCGAATTTGACGTGGGATTTATGAAAGAAAAGGCGGCAAAAATGGGTTCGTCTTTTGATTTTCCGTATCTCGACACGCTTACGCTCGCAAGATGCCTGTATCCCGATTTGCCCAATCATAAGCTGGATACCCTTACAAAACATCTGAATATAATACTCGAAAATCATCACCGTGCCGTTGATGACGCAAAGGCAACGGCGGATATTTTTGTTAAAATGCTTGAAAAGCTTGAAAGCATAGATAAAACCGATATTTGCTCGCTCAACGAACAGTTTAATCTGCGTATGACGGCAAAAAAGAGCCGTGCATACCATATAATAATACTCGCAAAAAATCTTACGGGAATACGGCATATATATGAACTTGTGTCGGAATCGCATTTGAGCTATTTTCACCGTACACCGAGAATACCGCGAAGCCTGCTTGAAGAAAAGCGAGAGGGACTTATACTCGGCTCTGCGTGCGAAGCGGGCGAGCTTTTCCGTGCAATGACAAGCGGCAAAACCGAAGAAGAACTTGAAGAAATCGCAAATTTTTACGATTATCTTGAAATACAGCCTATCGGAAACAACGCATTTATGAAGTATGCGGACGAATATCCGAACGTTAATACAGATGAGGATCTGCAAAACCTTAACAAGCGCATCGTTGAGCTTGGGGACAGGCTCGGGAAGAAGGTATGCGCCACCTGTGACGTGCATTTTCTTGATAAAGAGGGTGCCGATTACCGCAAAATACTTATGCATTACAAGGGTTTTAAGGACGCCGATAACCAGGCGCCGCTTTATCTGCGCACCACAAAGGAAATGCTTGACGAATTTGCATACCTCGGAAAAGAAAAAGCTTATGAAGTCGTTATAACGAACACTAACCTTATAGCCGATATGATAGAGGACGTGCGGCCCATTCCGAAAGAAAAGTGTCCGCCTGTTGTCGAGGGCGCAAAGGACGCCATAGTGAACGATTCCATGAAAAAGGCTATGGAAATATACGGCGACCCCCTCCCCCCGCTTGTAAAGGAGCGGCTTGATAAGGAGCTTCATTCAATAACCACATACGGATTTTCGGTTATGTACAGGATTGCGCAGGAGCTTGTAAGGAAATCGCTTTCGGACGGCTACCTCGTAGGCTCGAGAGGCTCGGTGGGCTCGTCGTTTGTTGCGTTTTTGTCGGATATTACCGAGGTAAATTCACTGCCGGCGCACTATATCTGCCCCAATTGCAAACACGTTGAATTTGTCGAAAGCGATACCGGTATATCCGGCTGTGACCTTCCAGACAAGGTGTGCCCCGAATGCGGTACACAATGCGATAAGGACGGCCACGACATTCCGTTTGAAACGTTTCTTGGCTTCAAGGGCGACAAAGAGCCTGATATAGACCTTAATTTTTCGGGCGAATATCAGCCTGTCATACACAAATATACGGAAACGTTTTTCGGTGAGGGATTTGTGTTCCGTGCAGGTACAATAGGCACGGTTGCCGAAAAAACCGCATACGGATATGTATTGAAATACTGCGAAGAAAAGGGGATTACCATGCGTAAGGCGGAAATGGCACGCCTTGCGGCAGGCTGCGTCGGGGTTAAGCGTACATCCGGTCAGCACCCCGGCGGAATAATTGTTGTGCCGTACACAAACAACATACACGAATTCTGCCCTGTTCAGCACCCGGCAGATGATGTGCACTCGACTATATTCACAACGCACTTTGATTATCACTCTATAGATCAGAACCTGTTAAAGCTTGACGAGCTCGGACACGACGATCCGACCGTTATACGAATGCTGGAGGATTTAACGGGCGTAAACGCACGTAAAATCCCGCTTGACGATAAAAAGACGCTCAGTCTTTTCACGTCAAACGAGGCACTCGGCTTAAATGATGATATAGGCACACCGCTCGGCACATACGGCATACCGGAGTTCGGAACAAAATTCGTACGGCAGATGCTTGAGGATACAAAGCCTACCAAGTTTTCGGAGCTTGTGCGAATATCGGGACTTTCTCACGGCACGGACGTGTGGCTCGGAAATGCGCAAGACTTGATACGTCAGGGGCTTACCGATCTGTCTCACTCTATCTGCGCACGTGACGATATTATGATTTACCTCATTGCCGCAGGCGTTGAGGCGGGTCATTCGTTCAAGATAATGGAGAGCGTGCGTAAGGGAAAGGGTTTGAAGCCGGAGGACGAGGAGGCAATGCGTGCCGCAAACGTACCCGAATGGTACATTGACTCGTGTAAAAAAATCAAGTATATGTTCCCGAAAGCACACGCCGTGGCGTATGTTACAATGGCATTCCGCATAGCGTGGTTTAAAGTGTATCACCCCGTAGCCTTTTATATTGCGTATTTCTCGGTGCGTGCGGACGATTTCGACGCATCAATTATGGCAAAGGGAAAGGCCGTTGCACGTGAGGCGCTTAACGAAGTTCTGCAGAAAAAGAAGGACGGAGTTTCAACCCCGAAAGAGGAGGGACTTATTCCGATACTTGAAATATGTATCGAAATGTACGCAAGGGGAATAACCTTTGCCCCCATAGACTTGTATAAGAGCCACGCGACCGACTTTCTGCCGTGCGACGACGGCATACTGCCGCCGCTTAACGCACTTGCCGGTATGGGCGAGAATGCGGCAAAATCCATAACAAAGGCACGTGAGGACGGACCGTTTAAGACGGTAAGCGACTTAAAGGAGCGGACGGGAATAACAAAATCCGTTGCGGAGCTTTTGGAGGATTACGGCTGTTTTGCTGATCTGCCCGACGCGGATCAGGTAAGCTTGTTTGATTGAGAATGTATTTTGTATAACAATGGCTTACTCTTTTCGAAAATGTATTGGGACGATGTCCTCATCGTCCCGAAAGCGCATACCGTATAACAATGTCCCATGCAGTGCGCATTTCGGCAGGAGCAAGCCCCTGCCCTACAGCAGTTTGCGATTATTATAAATGTATTTGCCCACATCAACCCGAAATGACGGCAAGGAGCTGTATCATTCCGATACAGCTCCTTTTACTCTGAAATTTTTATTGATTAACGGCTGACTTATAATAATTCCCGAAATCGGCGAGGGCGTCGATAATCGGCAGCATTTCACGCCCGAGATCCGTCAAGCCGTACTCCACCCTCGGCGGCATCTCATTGTAATCGTGACGGTATGCAAGTCCGTCATCAATCATCTGCCTTAAACTGTCGGTCAATACCTTTTGCGATATTCCGTCCAAGTCCCGTTGAAGTTCGTTAAATCTCCACGGGCGTGCTTTAAGATTTCTTAAAATCAAAAGCTTCCATTTACCGCCTATCAGCGACACTGCCGTTGCCACCGGGCATACGGGTAATTCACTTTTTGTTTTCATATTAACCTCCGTTCCGCCGCCTTAAGACGGCATAAATATTTCTTACAGGTATATTATATCACACATTTAAAAAATTGTATACAGTTATAAAAAAGTGCGTACTTGTTTTTGTATGTGTCGGGTGATAAACTATAGTCAAGCAATAAGAAATTGCAAAAAAATTCAGGAGGTATGTATTATGAAAAACTATACTAAAACAAATATCGGAAATGAAGGCAGAACGGAACTTCACGAAACGCTCGCTCTGACCGGTGCGGAAATAAGCGTCAACAGTCTGCCTGCAGGCGCAAGCGTTCCGTTCGTTCATTCGCACAAGAACAACGAAGAAATCTACGGAATAATCTCGGGCAAAGGCAAGGTTGTAATTGACGGCGAGGAAATCGGACTTTCCGCAGGCGACTGGTTAAAAATCGCTCCTGCGGCAAAAAGACAGTTCTTTGCGGCAAACGACAGCGGAATTGATTTTGTCTGCATACAGGTAAAGGAAAATTCGCTCGGCGGATTTACCGCAGACGACGCAGTGATATACTAAACTCAAAAAGGTGCGGACGTATGAAGTCCGCACCTTTTGGTTTTAAAGTTCTTTTACCCAGCGTACAGCCATATCAATCCAGTTCTGCACCTCGGGTACTGTTCCCGTTTCGTCATCATCGCCCTCGGCATACGGATTTGCAAGCGAGAGTCCGTGTCTGCCGCGCGGGTATATGTGAAGTTCCGTATTGATTTTATGCTCCGCCATAGCCTGCGTCATAAGCAAGCTGTTTTCAACAGGCACGCAATCGTCCGTAAAGGTGTGCCATATAAATGCCGGTGGTGTATCGCTGCTTACCTGCTTTTCAAGCGATGTAAGCTCCAAAAGCTCCGCATCATTGCCCGTAATTACATCAAACGAGCCGCGATGCGCTTTTTCACCAGACGTGATAACGGGATATGACAAAATCATACCGTTCGGCTTATTCTCCGCATTTTCGCACTTTATCTGCGGTTCTTTGTTCCATAATACGCCCAGACTTCCGGCAAGATGCGCTCCTGCGGAAAATCCGCATACAACGATTTTGTCCTCTTTAACGCACCATTCATCGGCGTGCGCTCTTACCGTTTCAACCGCCTTTGACAAATCCTTAAGCGATTCGGGGTATCTTACGCCGACGCTGTAGTATACAACAACTGCATGTATTCCTGCCGCATTGAACTGCAATGCGATAGGCTCCGCCTCTGTAGACGAGCATATCGAATATCCGCCGCCGGGGCATACGACAACGAGCGGACGTTTTCTGTTCTGTCCGACGGGGTCGTCTATTATATATGTATCCATTCTTACATCGGGATTTCCTGCTCTTAATTCTATGCTTTTGTGTATCATTTTCATTCTCCTGTCTTTTTTATAAAATCGAAAAACTTTTCGGTGTGTTTTTTTATCTTTTCCTTATCGTCCGTACTCGGACGGAACGTACATAAAAACGGCTTATCAAACATTCTGAAATTCATTGCACGCAGGTGCGTGTGAATAAGAACGGGAGCGTCGCCGCTCCAGCCCGACGAGCCGAACGTCATACACGGTATGCCCCTTTGCGAAACCGCATCAAGTCCGCATACCGCCTCCCATATCTGCGGCGGCGCATTTCGGTTTACCGTGGGCGAGCCGAATATTACCGCACGTGCAAGATTGATTTCACGGTACATTTTGCCATCACGCTTTTCCGCATCAAAAAGCTTTACCTTTAAACCTTTATCCTCAAGCGTATCGGCGATTATCTGTGCCATTTCATACGTACTGCCGTACTTGCTCATATAACACAGCACCGCATAATCCTGTCTGCGGTTGTCGTTTATTTTTTCTTTATAAACCGATACCGCTTTGCCTGTATCACCGATTTTTCCGCCGCAGAGCGGATAAATCGTTTTTACATCGAGCGCCTTAATTTTTTCAAGGCACTTTTCGGCAAAACCACCGAACTGCCTTAAATTATCATCATAGTAATCACCCAAAGAATTATATGATGAAAACATTTCTCCCGAAAACAATGCACTGCAATCTTTATCATAAACAAGCATTGTGTCGGGCCACGGCACATTCGGCGTTATATGAAATTCAATCGTTTCGCCAAGCGTTGCGCCGTCCTTTGCAATCATTTCTTTAAAGTCTGCAAAAACAAATTCCTTAATATTCTTTATTGCCGCAATAGTGCCTACGACGGTAATTTCGGGATTTATTTTCAAAAGCTTTTCCAATGTCCCTGCCCTATCGGGCGGGGCGTGCGTAAAAACGATATATTCTATCTCACTTACGCTTGTGTGCTTTTCAATGTTTTTTACAAACTCATCGGCATAATCTGACGGAACGCCGTCTATCAATACACCGTCTTTTACAAGATATGCATTATATCCGTCTGTACCGACGTTAAAAATACTGTTTTCCATTTACCCCTCCGAAACGAACCTTATCTGCATACAATGCTGACCCAGTCTTTACGACGCTGTACAGACACTATTTCAAAGCCGTTTTCCGAAAGCGCATTTTTAACGTCCTCCTCACGGTCGCTTATAATTCCCGAGGTGATAAACACTCCGCCCTCTTTCATATACTCACGTGCCTTGGGCGCAAGTCCGATTATAACGTCGGCAACAATGTTTGCCGCCACTACCTCGTACTTATTTTTTGATATTTCTGCCTGAATATCGGGATCGGTTACCACATTTCCCGTCAGCACCTTGTAATGCGATTTGTCAATATTGTTCATATCGGCGTTTTCATACGCCGTATCTGCGGCATTCGGGTCAATATCCACCGCAACCGCCTCCGACGCACCGAGCATAAGCGAAATAATCGACAAAATACCGCTGCCGCAGCCGAGGTCAAGCATTTTATCGCCCGGCTTTATGTACTTTTCTATTGCCTCGATACAAAGCTGCGTTGTGTAATGCGAGCCTGTTCCGAAGCTCATACCGGGATTAATGTTAAACACAAGCCTGTCGGTAGGCTTGTCCAAATCCTCCCACATAGGCTTTATAAGCAGTTTTTCACCGACCTCCATGGGGTGGAAATACTGCTTCCAGTTATTCGCCCAATCCTCGGTATTTATTCCGTCCGCCTCAACCTTTAATGTACCGAACTCACCGTTTTCATCGGAAGCTTTAAGCTCACGCATACTTCCCTCTATCGCCAAAAGTAGTTCACGTCCGTTTACATCGTCGCTCACGTATGCTTTTACGCAGGTTTCCTTGTGCTTTTTCTTTAAAAGCTCCTCGTCTACATAGTCCCAGTATTGCTTATTGTTTTCAAGGAAATCTTTAAAATCCTTTTCGTCCTCTATTTCAAGTCCCGTTATACCGAGCCGGTACAGTCTGCCCGTTACCGCCTCGATACCGTCGGGTGACGTGTATATTGTTACTCTTATCCAATCCATCGGCTGTCCTCCGTATTATCAGCAGTCAAGAAAATCTTTAAGCTTTTTGCTTCTTGACGGGTGGCGGAGCTTTCTTAACGCTTTCGCCTCTATCTGACGTATTCTCTCTCTTGTCACGTTAAACTCCGTTCCGACTTCTTCAAGCGTTCTCTGACGTCCGTCGTCAAGACCGAAACGCAGTCTTAAAACCTTTGCCTCCCTGTCGGTAAGACTGCTCAGAACATCAACAAGCTGTTCCTTTAACAGGACAAAGCTTGCCGCTTCGGACGGCGCGGGAGCGTCATCATCGGGGATAAAGTCGCCTAAGTGGCTGTCCTCCTCCTCGCCGATCGGCGTTTCGAGCGACACAGGCTCCTGTGAAATTTTTGATATTTCACGCACCTTTTCAACCGACATATTAAGCTCTTTCGCAAGCTCCTCGGGGGTAGGCTCGCGTCCCAGCTCCTGCACGAGCTGACGCGATACACGCACGAGCTTGTTTATCGTTTCCACCATATGAACGGGTATTCTTATCGTTCTTGCCTGGTCGGCAATCGCTCTTGTTATTGCCTGTCTTATCCACCACGTTGCATATGTGGAGAATTTATATCCCTTAGTGTAATCGAATTTATCAACGGCTTTTATAAGACCGAGGTTTCCCTCCTGGATAAGGTCGAGAAACAGCATACCTCTGCCCACATACCGCTTTGCAATGCTTACCACAAGGCGCAGATTTGCCTCGGCAAGATATTTTTTCGCCTCGGCGTCGCCGTCTGCCATTCTTCTTGCCAGCTCCGTTTCCCTTTCGGGCGAAAGAAGGTCGACCTTGCCTATCTCCTTAAGGTACATTTTTACATGATCGTCAATGTTTATTCCCTCGGGAACGGAAAGATCCTCAAGCTCCTCCTTTGATATTTCAATATCTTCAAGCTCCTTATCCATATCCTCGACAATCTCTATTGTTTCCTTTTCAAGCTTATCGTACAGGATTTCAAGCTCCTCCGGAGTAATTTCCACTTCAAAAAAGGCGTCCGTTATTTCCTTATAGGTGAGATAGCCCCTTTTCTTACCTCTTTCGATAAGCTCCTTCGTAATAGCCTTTTTTCTTTCCTGCATAAATTATTCCTCCCAAGTATCTTTTTCTTCCTTTAATTCCTTCTGCGCATTAAAAAGCTCCGTAAGCCTTGCTGCGTCCGTTTCCGCCGCAATTTCCATATTAAGCTTTTCAAGCTTAATGGTATATACGAGGTCCCTCGCTGCGGCGTCCGAATCATCGTATCTTTCTATATTGTAAAACACGGAGCTTGCCTCGTTCTCGTCTGCTCTGTTGCCGGAGAATTCGTTTAATATCATACTTTCTTCTATCGTCTGTCCGTTTTCGTACAGATCGTACAGCTTTTTTGCTATTCTCCGGTACACGGCGGTCGAAAATTCGTCCGCCCGTATTTTATTTTTTACTTTTCTGTATATGCTTCTGCTTGATGCTACAAGCGAAAGCAGGCGTTTTTCCGCTTCGGTGAGCTTGTTGGATACTCTTGCTCGTTTTTCGCCGCTTTCATTCTTCACGGCGGCTGTTCTGTACTGCTGTTTGGTAGGTATCCTGTCATATCCACTCGGCTTGTTCTTTTTCTTGAACTCGCTGTAAACAGCCTCGGGATTTATCTCGTTTTCCTCGGATATTTTGCGTATATATGCGTCCACCTCAACGGCGTTGTTCACATCTTTCAAAGCCTCCGCCGCCTCGGAAATAAACTGCACCTTACCGTCCACCGATGATGTATCGTACTTGCCCTTTATAAGCGAGAGCCGAAACTCGGTCGACGGCACGGCATTTTTCACTGCCGCACGGAATGCATCTGCACCGTGCTTGTTTATGTATTCGTCGGGGTCTTTGCAGTCTTTAAGCTGTATCACACGTGAGCGCCCGTTTACGGAATTTATTATCTCAATCGCTCTTAGGGCGGCTTTTCTGCCTGCTTCGTCCATATCGTAGCAGATGAGTATTTCTCCGGCATACCTAAGCATAAGCTTTGCCTGATTTTCCGTTATCGCAGTGCCGAGCGTTGCCACAATGTTCTTTATTCCCGCCTGACACACGGATATAACGTCCATATAGCCCTCGCACAGAATAAGCGACTCCGCTCTTTCATTTTTTGCAATATTTAAGGAAAACAAATTTCTTCCCTTGTCAAATGCGGGCGTTTCGGAGCTGTTTAAATATTTCGGTATTTTATAGCCGTTTATCTCTTTGACGTCGCTCATTGTACGTCCGCCGAAGCCTATTACGTTTCCTCTCACGTCTATTATCGGGAACATAACACGGTTTCGGAATTTGTCTATCACTCTGCCGTCACGCACCACCGCAAGTCCTGCTTCAACCGACTGTTCCTCCGTATAGCCTTTGGTTTTGAGATATTCCGTGAGCGCAGTTTTCGACTTTCCCGAAAATCCGAGTCCGTACATTATTACCGTGTACCACGATATTTTACGCCTTGAAAAATACTCTCTCGCCTCACGCCCCTCGGACGGATTTTTTAGCGTGTCATAAAAAAAGCGTGCCGAAATCCTGTTCATTTCGAGTATTTGTTTTTTCTTTTCGTGCTGTGCGTCCGACACAGCACCGCCGTTTTCGGGAATAACTATCCCTGCCTTATCAGCCAAAAGCTTTATTGTTTCGACAAAATCTAGATTTTCGGTACGCATAACAAACTGAATAAGATTTCCGCTTGCTCCGCAGCCGAAGCAATGGAAAAGCTGTTTTTCGCCGCTTACATGGAACGACGGCGATTTCTCATGATGAAACGGGCACAAACCGCTGTAATCCCGTCCCGATTTTTTGAGCTGAACATATTTTGAAACATAATCAACTATATCGTTATTTGCGCATATTTCACTTATCAAATCGTCTGAAATATATCCTGCCACGCTGTTTTCTCACCCCTCGGCAATATTATTGCTGACCGTGTATGTTTTTATACTTTACTTACATTCTTCCATTATGCGTGACGCAAGGCTTTTTGCCTGTGCCAGTGCATATTCGTCCTCGCTTGACGGTCTTTGTGCGGACAATCCGAAATGACCCATACCGCACTCCGAGCTGTTACCGATAACCGTCATACCCGACACAAACGCACATGACTGTATTGCTTCAACGGTACGCTCCTGACCGCCGTACTTTGACGCGCCAACGCTCACAGCGGCGCATTTCTTTCCGAGCCAGCCTTTTTCGCCTCTTACGGCACGTGTTTTATCAAAAAAGCATTTGAGCTGTCCCGTCATCGACCCAAAATATACGGGACTTCCGAACAGGACAAAATCGGCTTTTTTTACCTTTTCGTATGCCTCCTCAAGCTTTGTGCCCTTATAGCACTGCTTTTGGCACGGCGTTACGCAGTTTACGCAAAACGGATATTTTGCGTCCGACACCGCCTCATGCACGTTTATTATCTCCGTTTTTGCTCCGCCTTCGGCGCAGTAACCGAGTACTTTATTAAGTAAAAAAGCCGTATTTCCGTTATTGTTATGACTTCCGTTCAAAGCCAGCACATACATATATTTACCCTCCATCGCCGTTTTCAAACATTTTTTTCTTTCCATATAATATAAATACGGCAAAAGACGCAAAAAATCCTTTTTTTTCGTAAAAAAATCAGTTTATCACGACTTTGCCTATTATATCATTTATGTCGGAGATTTTGTACATATTCATATACTCCGCAATTCTTTCCTTGACGTCAAGCACCAGATTGGGGTTTACGAACATTCCCGTTCCGAGTGCGGTAAGCGTTGCGCCCGCAAGCATAAACTCTATAACATCATCGCCGCTCATAATTCCGCCCATACCTATAATGGGGATTTTTACGGCGTTATGCACCTGATACACCATCCGCACCGCAACCGGCTTAACGCACGGACCTGAAAGTCCGCCCATATTGTTTGCAAGCACGGGACGGCGTGAGTTAATATCTATTTTCATTCCCAAAAGCGTGTTTATAAGCGATAACCCGTCCGCACCGCCGTCCTCGGCGGCTTTTGCTATGTCGGTTATCGAAGTTACGTTCGGCGAAAGCTTTACTACAAGCGGTTTTTTTGAATGTTTTTTCACTTCATAGGTAAGGTTTCGCACCGTTTCAGGATCTGTTCCGAAAGCGAGTCCGCCGTGCTTTACGTTAGGACACGAAACATTCATCTCGATTATTGCCGCGTCGGTTTCGGAAAGTATCTCCGCCATTTCGCAGTATTCCTCAACGGTGTTTCCCGACATATTCGCAATCACGTTTGTATCATACTTTGCAAGTTCGGGCATTATATGGTCTTTAAAATATTCCACGCCGGGGTTTTGCAGTCCCACACTGTTCAATATCCCCGACGGTGTTTCCGCAATTCTCGGCGGTTTGTTTCCTTCACGGGGAAAGCGTGTAAGTCCCTTTGCGCCGAAACCGCCGTATTCCGAAAGAGAGGTGTACTCGCCGTATTCCCCGCCGAAACCGAACGTTCCCGATGCGGTGACTATCGGATTTTTAAACTCCACTCCGCAGAAATTGACTTTTGTATTAATCATTTAAAGTCACCTCCGTTGAATAGAATACGGGTCCGTTTTTGCACACACGCATATATCTGTCCGTACCCTCGTGAACCGTTTCACAGCTGCACACAAGACAGGCGCCTATTCCGCAGCCCATTCTCTGTTCGAGTGAGAGCTGGCACGGTATGTTTTTCGACTCGGCAATCGTTTTTACGGCTTTAAGCATGGGTTTCGGACCGCAGCAGTATATCATACCGCACTCGTTTTTTTGAAGATATTCCTCCATTGCGCCTGCAATATATCCGCTGTAGCCGTAACTGCCGTCGTCCGTTCCGACAAGCACCGACTCGGAAATATTTTTAAACTCGTCCTCCATTACAACGAGGTCTTTTGTGCGAAAGCCTAAAAACACGTCCGCTTTCATCTTTTTGGCAAGCATATACAGCGGAAATACGCCTATTCCTCCGCCTATTATTACGGGATTTTTTGCGTCCGTTATTTCAAAGCCGTGTCCGAGAGGACCCATAATATCAAGTTCGTCTCCGACATTATACTCACCGAGCGCCTTTGTGCCCTCGCCTTTTATCTGAAAAATAAACCTTAATTTATTGTCATATGCGTCGCATATGCTTATCGGACGGCGCAAAAACGTGCCTTTTCCGCAGTCTATATGCAGAAACTGTCCGCACTGCGCCGACTGCGCCATTTCGTGGTTTTCAACCGTCATATCAATTATTCCGTCCGATATTTCCGTTTTGGAAACAATCGGGCATTTATAAACCTTTTTCATCGCCGCTCCTTCTCAGATTATGATTGTAAGTTCTTCTTTCATTCGTATTGCCTCGGCACGTGCCGCCTCGGCGAATTTTTCGCCCGGAAGTCCCTGCTTCTGATATGCGCACATAATTCCTCTCGATGAATTTACTATCGCTCCCAAACCGTCCGCATTAAAACTCTTTTTTACGTCCTTTGCCTTTCCGCCCTGCGCACCGTAACCCGGTACGAGGAAATATGAATGAGGCATTATTTTTCTTAATATTTCAGCCTGTTCGGGATATGTCGCTCCGACTACCGCTCCGACAGCTCCGTAACCGCTTTCGCCTATCGTTTCGCTGTTCCATTCGTTTACTTTTTCCGCTACAATCTCAAACAAACGCCTGTCACCTATTTTTATGTCCTGAAATTCGCCCGAGGACGGATTTGAAGTCTTTACAAGCGCAAAGATTGCCTTGTCGTATTTTTTGCAGTCGTCAACAAACGGCTTTATACCGTCCGTTCCGAGA
>CAKSPN010000028.1 GCA_934481375.1 uncultured Clostridia bacterium | reverse complement strand
GCCCTTTACCATTATGTTGTAATCCGTTGCCTCACGCATTGCGGAAATAACGCAGATAGGCGTTGACAGTTTGATTGCGCACGAATAATCGACCATAAGCACCGACAGCGCACGTGTTACGTTTCCCGTAAACAGATACGTTGCCGCACAGGTTATAAGACTGAGCGGAACAAGATTGTCCGCAAAGCTTTCAGCCTTGGTCTGTATGCCTGATTTCAGGCTTTCGGAGCTTTCGATAAGTTCAACCACCTTGTTTATGCGGCTGTCGTCGGGAAGTTCGGTTACCATTATATCGACAGAACCCTCCTCAACAACCGTTCCGGCATATACGCTCGTACCTGCCTTTTTGTGGCAGAGCATAGCCTCGCCGGTCATTGCCGCCTCGTTCACGCCTGCCTCGCCGCTGTATACCGTGCCGTCTATGGGTATCATACTGCCCTGCTGAACACGCACAATATCACCCGGAACAATGTTCTTTAATGACGTGTGAACAAACTCGCCGTCCTCAAGCTTCCATACCTTGTCAATGTTAAGCGAAAGACTGTCCGAAAGAGCCGTCTTTGCTTTTTTGCGGGTGTATCCCTCAAGCAGTGATGAAATATTAAGCAAAGTCATCACCGATGACGCCGTTCCGTAAGAGCCGTTAAGTATCGACGCCGAAACGGACACCGCATCAAGCACCGCAACGTTAAGCTTTCCGCTCAAAAGCCCGTTAAGACCAAGCTTTATAAACGGTACGGCACGTATAACCGTAAGCGGTGCAACAAGGAACGACGGTAAAAACGTTTTCATAACCGCACGTTTAACCAGTATTTTTATAAGGTCACGCTTAAACTCCGCATCTGTTTCCTGTATCGGGGTAAGCGGTGCAATGTCAAGTTCCTTTGCGTTAATGCCGTTTATTTTGCGGAGCAAATCGTCTTTTATACTGCCGCTGTATGTAACAAGAATACCCCCGTTTGCATATGATGCTTTTGCCGAGATTACGCCGTCAAAACCGCACAAAATTTCTTCAAGGCTTGTTTCCTGCAGTTTTGAAAATACGTCCTGACCGCATCTGACTCTCAAACGTCCGGGAGAATCATATACTATTTTGCATTTCACGGTCAATCACTTCCTTGAAATCAGTCTTTTTCCGCTTCCTGCTTTGCGTCATAGCAAATATCTTCGGCTTCGTCTTTCATATTCTGGAAAGCCGCTTTTGCGTCATTTTGCAGTTTCATACACTTTGCAAGTCCGCTTACGCAAGCCTTTCTTGTCTTGGTGCTTTTCAAGGCTTTTACCCCGTATGTTGCGGCGAGTACACCGCCGGCGAAGCACAATACCTTTTCGTTCTTAACTAAATCCAACAGTTTCATAATAAAAACCTTCCTTCCGTATATTTCGGCTTTTGCCGTACATATATTTTAACGCTAAACAAGCGGTTTGTCAACAGTTTCGGCGTCTTTTGCAAAAAGTGCGGCAAGGCGCAGGAGGCGAAACCGCCGACGGTCAAAAGCTTGCGGTGTTCGATACGGCAGGCAGCCGCATTGCTATGGGTACGGAGAAATTGTTCGGAAGCGGAATTTCGGCACTTACCGAAACCGCAAACGGATATATTACCGCATCAACGGGCACAATACACCTTTCCGCAAAGGACGGTACGTATATTGAAAAAGCCACCGCAACAAAAGCACTTTTCGGAACGGAAAATTCGGTTTGGCTCAAAAAGTTTATTCCGCTCTCGGACGGCTCAGTGCTTGCCATAGGCGGAACAAAGCGTGCGGACGGCACAAGCGAAGCACTGTTATACAAAATAAAGGGATTTTAACGGGGGATACGAATATATATAAAAAGCGGAAAAGCGGGGGAGGCTTTTCCGCTTTTTAAGTTTTTCATAAAAAAGCAAACAAATTTTCGAAAAACCCTTGACAACGAACATATGTTGTGGTATATTATTTACACAAACAAAAATTCGTTATTTGGGGTGATAGTATGAAAAGGTCAAAAAAACGTACAAAGATAGTGAATAAAACAAGGTTTACCCTGTTTGTTGCCGTAACGGCGCTTACGGCGGTGCTGTTCGGCGTGTTTTGCAGTGCGTCGGCGTCGAAAGAGGCGGAAACATATGTTCTGACCGTTTCATACGGCGACACCCTGTGGGATATTGCAAATGAAAACAATACGCGCAGTAAGGACGTGCGCAGGGTGGTTGACGATATAATGCGCCTTAATCATCTGACCGATACATCAATAAACTGCGGCGATGAACTTGTAATACCGATATACTAAAAAATAAAGCATACAAACCGCTTGCGGTTTGTATGCTTTATTTTTGGGAGTTTGAGGCGCTAACCTCAAGTTTAAATCATTTCTGACGGCAGGTTCTGTTTTTTTGACCTAAGCGGACGCTTTAATGCGCTTTGGGGTTTGTTTAATATGCCGTTAAAAAAGTACATATATTGACAACGGACGCTATTTTTGATACTATTAAATCAGAGTTTAAATATGAAAGGAATGATGGCAGTGCAAACACCTAAAGCAGCGCTCATAATGGGGTCGGATTCGGATTTTGAAAAGCTTCGCAGCTGTGTGGCAAAGCTGAAAGAATTTAAAATCGATGTAGACGTAAACGTTATATCGGCGCACAGAACGCCCGACAAAGCGGCGGAATTTGCAAAAAATGCGGAAAAGAACGGTATCGAGGTTATAATATGTGCGGCGGGAATGGCGGCGCATCTGGGCGGAGTTATCGCCGCATATACGGTAGTGCCGGTTATCGGAATACCCATAAAATCAACCCTGGAGGGTATGGACGCCCTTCTCGCAACGGTGCAGATGCCCCCGGGCATACCTGTGGCAACGGTCGGCATCGACAACGGAACAAACGCTGCAATTTTAGCTGCGCAGATGCTGTCGATAAAATATGATTATATTAAGGATATGCTCCGTGAAAGCCGTATAAAAATGGCGGACGGAGTTGCCAAAAAGAACGAAAAAGTCAAAGAAGCGGTAGAGTTTATATAAGGAGAACAATAATGAGCGAAAATGCGTACAAATCAGCCGGCGTAGATGTCGAGGCAGGATACGAGTCGGTAAGACTTATAAAGGACGATGTAAAAAGAACGTCAATAGAGGGAGTTTTGGGCGGAATAGGCGGTTTCGGCGGCTTGTTTGAAATATCAAAGGACTACAAAAATCCCGTGCTTGTAAGCGGAACGGACGGAGTGGGAACAAAGCTTAAGGTAGCGTTTTTGATGGACAAGCACGATACAATCGGTCAGGACTGCGTTGCAATGTGCGTAAATGACGTTGCATGTTCGGGCGCAAAGCCGATTTTCTTCCTTGATTACCTTGCGGTCGGCAAAAACGTTCCCGAAAAAATTGCGGAGATTGTAAAAGGCGTTGCGGACGGCTGTGTTAAGGCAGGCTGTGCGCTCGTAGGCGGCGAAACGGCGGAGATGCCGGGATTTTATCCGATAAACGAGTACGATCTGGCAGGCTTCAGCGTGGGAATAGTGGAAAAGGACAAAATAACGGACGGCAAAAACGCCAAACCCGGCGATGTGCTTGTGGGAATAGGCTCGAGCGGTATACACTCGAACGGATACTCGCTTGTGCGCAAGCTTTTCAAGCTTAACGAGGACGGCGCAGAGGAAAGACTTAAAGAATACAGCGCCGAACTCGGAACGACCGTCGGCGAGGCGCTCCTCACACCGACCAAAATATATGTAAAGCCGCTTTTAAAGCTTATTGATGAAGTCGGCATAAACACGGTTTCGCATATAACGGGCGGCGGATTTATCGAAAATGTGCCGAGAATGTTACCCGACGGCGTAAAGGCGGTTATTGAAAAAGGCACATGGGATATTCTTCCGATTTTCAATATGCTCCAAAAACTCGGAAACGTTTCGGAGCATGATATGTACAATACATTTAATATGGGTATCGGAATGATTGTCGCAGTTGACGCCGACAAGGCGGACGCAGCCGTAAAATGCCTTGAAAGCGTCGGAGAAAAGGCGTATATAATAGGAAAGCTGGAACAAGGCGAAAAAACAGTGGAAATTGTGTAAAAATCTGCGGCACGGGAGGATTTTATGAAAAGAATAGGCGTGCTTGTGTCGGGCGGCGGCACAAACTTACAGGCACTCATAGACGCACAAAAAAGCGGCATAATAAAAAGCGGTGAAATAGTAACCGTTGTGAGCAACAAAGAGGGCGTTTTTGCTCTTGAAAGAGCAAAAAACGCAGGGATAGACGCAAAAGTAATCACAAAAAAGGAATGCGGCGGCAGCCGTGAGTTTAATGCGGCGCTGTGCGCATATATGCGTGAAAAGCAGGTGGATATAATTGTTCTTGCAGGCTTTCTGGCAATACTTGAGGGCGAATTTCTCGAGGAATATAAGGACAGAATAATAAACATACACCCGTCGCTTATACCGTCATTCTGCGGTGACGGATTTTACGGACTAAAAGTACATCAAGCGGCGCTCGATTACGGCGTAAAGGTTACGGGCGCAACGGTGCATTTCGTAAACGAGGTTACGGACGGCGGACGCATAATTCTGCAAAAGGCGGTGTATATAAACGAAAACGATACGCCCGAAACACTGCAAAAGCGTGTTATGGAGGAGGCTGAATGGAAGATACTTCCCGAGGCGGTGGAATTGGTATGCAGCGGAAAAATAAAATAACGTAAAAAATATGCGGCGCATCTCACCGTTTATCGACACTCGGAGTACCTATGTACGCCGTCGTGTCTCAAAACGGCAATCTGCTTGCATATTTTCAGAGTGATAATTTGTGTTGTACGGCAACAGACAAGGAGATTAATATGGAAAAACAAAACGTGTATGATATTTTAAAGGCAAACGCTTATCCCGGGCGTGGGATAATAATCGGCAAGTCTGCAGACGGCAAATCGGCTGTGAGCGCATATTTCATAATGGGCAGAAGCGAAAACAGCCGCAACCGTGTATTTGTCGAGGACGGCGACGGCATACGCACACAGGCGTTTGACCCGTCAAAGCTTACCGATCCGCATCTTATAATATATGCTCCGGTAAGGGTACTCGGAAACAAAACCATAGTCACAAACGGTGATCAGACCGACACGATATACGAGCTTATGAATCAGCAGATGACCTTTGAGCAGTCGCTGCGCACAAGGGAATTTGAGGACGACGCACCGAATTACACGCCGAGAATATCGGGAATAATAAAAACCTCCGACGGCGGATTTAATTATGCAATGTCGATTTTAAAAAGCGATAACGGCGATCCGTCCTCGTGTCTCAGGTATACATTCTCATACAAAAATCCCAAGTGCGGAGAGGGACGTTTTATCCACACGTATATGGGCGACGGAAATCCTCTGCCGTCATTTGAGGGAGAGCCGGTAACCGTAGGCATAGACGGCTCAATTGACGATTTCACGGACGGCTTGTGGAGAGCGCTTAACGAGGAAAACAAGGTGTCGCTGTTTGTCAGATACATTGACCTTGAAACGGGAAAAACCGATACAAGAATAATCAATAAAAACAACTAACAAAAATGCGCTGTGCATCTTACCTCCTTTCGGGGTTCGGAGTATACATATACGCCGTCACCCCTCAAGAAGGCAATTTGCCTGCGCATTCCATACCGCCCGTGCGGCGGAGGATAGGAGGATTATAATGAATGAAATGCAGTTAAAATACGGTTGCAATCCAAATCAGAAGCCGTCGAGAGTTTTTATGGAAAACGGCGGCGGACTGCCGATAGAGGTAGTCTGCGGCAGACCGGGATATATAAATCTTCTTGACGCATTAAACGGCTATCAGCTTGTGAAAGAGCTGAAAAAAGCAACGGGATTGCCGTCGGCAACATCTTTTAAGCACGTATCTCCGGCAGGTGCGGCTGTGGGTCTGCCGCTTTCCGATACGCTCAAAAAGATTTACTTCACGGACGATACGGAGCTTTCTCCGCTCGCCTGTGCGTATGCACGTGCGAGAGGTGCGGACAGAATGTCCTCGTTCGGTGATTTTATCGCCCTGTCGGACGAGTGCGACAAGGCAACGGCGCTCCTTATCAAAAAAGAGGTTTCGGACGGCATAATCGCTCCGTCTTATTCGGAGGAGGCGCTCGAAATCTTAAAGCAGAAGAAAAAGGGAAATTACTGCGTTTTAAAAATAGATGAAAGCTATACTCCCGATCCCATAGAAAGAAAGCAGGTCTACGGCGTGACTTTCGAGCAGGGACGTAACGAACTTGATATAAGCGAAAATCTTTTGGAAAACGTTGTTACCGACAATAAAACCGTTTCCGAGGACGCAAAAAGGGATTTGCTGATTTCGCTGATAGTACTTAAATATACGCAGTCTAACAGCGTGTGCTATGTCAAGGACGGACAGGCAATCGGCATAGGTGCGGGACAGCAGTCGAGAATACACTGCACACGCCTTGCAGGAAATAAAGCCGATATATGGTGGTTAAGACAGTGTCCGAAAGTGCTGGGACTGGAGTTTGTGGACGGTATCCGCCGTGCCGACCGTGACAATGCGATAGATGTGTACATAAGCGATGAACACGATGACGTTCTTGCGGACGGCGCATGGCAGAAAATATTCAAGGTAAAGCCCGATGTCCTCACGGCAGAGGAAAAGAAAGAATGGATAGGCAAAAATACGGACGTTTCTCTCGGCTCGGACGCATTTTTCCCGTTCGGTGACAATGTGGAGCGTGCGCATAAGAGCGGTGTGAAATACATAGCACAGCCGGGCGGTTCGGTAAGAGATGACAACGTTATAGAAACTTGCAATAAATACGGTATGGCAATGGCGTTTACGGGAATACGCCTGTTCCATCATTGATTGGGGGATAAGCAAATGAAAATATTGGTAGTCGGAGGCGGCGGCAGAGAGCATACCATAGTATGGAAAATTTCGCAGTCGCCAAAAGCCGAAAAAATCTACTGCGCACCGGGAAACGGCGGTATAGCCGCACTTGCCGAGTGCGTTGATATATCGGCAACGGACATTGACGGCATTGTAAAATTCGCAAAGGAAAAGGAAATAGATTTGGCGGTTGTCGCTCCCGACGATCCGCTCGTTCTCGGAATGGTTGACGCACTCGAAAAAGAGGGCATACGTGCTTTCGGTCCGAGAAAAAATGCGGCAATAATAGAGGGCAGTAAGGTTTTCTCAAAAGAGCTGATGAAAAAATACGGTATTCCGACAGCCGGCTATGAAGTGTTTACCGACAGCAAAGCGGCAATCGAATACGTTAAAAAGGGCACGTTCCCGACCGTTATAAAAGCGGAGGGACTGGCTCTTGGCAAAGGCGTTATAATAGCGCAGAACGAGCAAGAGGCAGTTGACGGCATAAAGGAAATAATGGACGATAAAAAGTTCGGCGAGAGCGGAAACAGAGTCGTAATAGAAGAATTTCTCACAGGCCCCGAGGTATCCGTGCTGGCGTTTACGGACGGCAAAACGGTAAAGCCTATGGTTTCCGCACAGGACCATAAGCGTGCGTATGACCATGATAAAGGCCCGAACACAGGCGGAATGGGAACATTCTCGCCGAGCCGATTGTATGATGAGGCAAAGGCGGAGGAGTGTATGAAAAATATATTCCTGCCTACAATCAAGGCAATGTCGGCAGAGGGCAGACCGTTTAAGGGCGTGCTGTATTTCGGACTTATGATGACCGAAAAGGGCGTAAAGGTAATTGAATACAACTGCCGTTTCGGCGACCCCGAAACGCAGGTGGTACTGCCGAGATTAAAGACCGACCTTGTCGATATTATGGAGGCTGTTATAGACGAAAAGCTTGACGGCGTAAACATCGAATGGGAGGATAACGCCGCAGTGTGCGTTGTTATGGCGTCGGGCGGATACCCCGTAAGCTATAAAAAAGGCTATGAAATAAGCGGTATTGCGGCGGCGGAGGCTGTTGACGGCATTACCGTGTTCCATGCCGGCACAAAGCTTGACGGCGAAAAAGTGCTTACAAATGGCGGGCGTGTTCTGGGTGTTACCGCAACGGCAAAAACGCTTGACGACGCAATAGCGAAAGCATATAACGGGGTGGAAAAGATTTCGTTTACGGACGAATTTCACAGAACGGATATAGGCGTGAAGTGAGGGAAAGGATATAATATGAAAAGACAGGACTATATAAGCTGGGACGAATATTTTATGGGTATCGCCATGCTCAGCGCCGAACGCAGCAAGGACAATAACACACAGGTGGGCGCTTGCATTGTGAACGACGAAAACAAAATCCTGTCGCTCGGATATAACGGTATGCCGGTCGGCTGTGATGATGATTTTATGCCCTGGGAGCGTGAGGGAAATCCCGTGAACACGAAATATATGTACGTGTGTCATGCCGAAATGAACGCAATCTTAAACTGCCCGAGGGGTATTTTGGAGGGCGCAAAGGTGTATGTAACGCTGTTCCCCTGTAACGAGTGCGCAAAGGCAATTATACAGTCGGGCATAAAGGAGATTGTGTATCTGTCCGATAAATACGCGTCGAGCGACAGCACCGTTGTGTCAAAAAAGATGTTCGATATGGTCGGAATAAAGTACAGACAATACGAAAAATCGGGCAGAACTCTTACGCTTGAGCTGTAAAGGAGAGGTTATGGACTACGAGGAAAAGACAAAATCGGTAAAGAATATTTTTGACGGAAATATAATAAAGCTTCGTGTGGAAACGGTGGAACTGCCTGACGGAAAAACGGCGACCCGTGAGCTTATATCGCACGGCGGCGGAGTGGGCATTATTGCTGTAGATGAAAACGGCGAGGTGTTTATGGTGAGCCAGTACAGGATTGCCGCGCGTGAAATGATGATGGAAATCCCGGCAGGAAAGATTGATAACGGCGAAGAACCGCTTGAGTGCGGAAAGCGTGAGCTTATCGAGGAAACGGGTTATGCGGCGGAGGAGTTTACTTATCTCGGCACGTATTACGCAACACCCGGCTACTGCGAGGAAAAGCTTCATTTATATCTCGCACGCAAGCTGAAATTTGTCGGTCAGCACCTTGACGAGGGCGAGTTCCTGAATGTGAAAAAATATAAGCTTGATGACCTCTGCAATATGGTTATGGAAAACAAGATAAACGATGCAAAAACAGCTATTGCAATCTTAAAAGCGAAGATGATTTTAGGCTGATTTGACAATTGCAAAACACGTAAAAGTGTGCTATAATAGCTAAAGACTTGAAACGATACAAGAGGCACAGAACTCTGATACGATACGGAGTGCTGTGCTTTTTTGTATTGTTTTTTTTATTAAGGAGGAATTTATAATGACAAAAACAAATGATTTTCTTGAAAAGGAAGGCTTAGGCAGACTGATGTGGAAATACACCGTTCCGTGCGTAATATCACTGCTTGCGGCGGCGCTGTCAATGCTGCGTGAGATAGTTTTCGGAACGGGACTTCCGCTTGTTCTTCCGCTGTTCTTCGGGCTTAACGGAATTGTTTTCTTTATGCCCGCGGCGGATATTCTGACATTTATTGCGTCGGCGGCGGTAACAGTACATACGTACAGAAAATTATTGCGTTGACTAATCGGTTGCGCCGTGCTATAATATCCTTGACATTTTTTGCTGAAAGGAAAAAATTTTATGGAATACGAAGGTACGGTATTTTTCGACAGTGACGGAACGCTTACGGACGATAAGGCGGATATATTCGAGCCTACGCCGGCAACACTGTGTGCGTTGGACAAATTAAAGAAAAACGGATATTTGCCGGTGCTTTGCACGGGGCGTGCGCTCCCGTATGCCGGTGCGGCAAAATATTTTAATGCGGCGATACTGTCAAACGGCGCATACGCAATCTGCGGTAATGAGGTTGTTTTTGATTTTTCGCTTGATACGGAGCTTGTGCGTGAACTGGTTGATTTTATGGACAAAAACGGCATAATATATATGCTTGACAATCCAAAGCGCTGTTACAGCAACGGCGCAGACATGGAGGGATTTATATACTGGATTGAGCGCTTTAAAATTGATAAGAGCGTGTTCTCCGGTAAAAAAGAGGATTTCCCCGAAAAAGTCCAGAAAATAGGCGCAATATTTAAAAACAAAGAACAGATACTGTATCTTAAAGAAAAGTACAAAGACGTTTTGTGTATCGATATACAGCACGGGTTTATGTATGCCGACATATACGGCTGCGGACTGAGCAAAGGCGACGGCGTGAGAAGATTTACAAAGCATTTCGGTATAGATACCGAAAACACATACGCAATCGGTGACGGAGCAAACGACGTGAGTATGATGAACGCTGTCGGACACAGTATAGCAATGGGCGTGCATGACGAAGCGCTTGACGGCGTGTGCGATTTTGTCACAAAATCGGTTGCCGATGAGGGAGTAAGCTTTGCACTGGAGCATTACAATCTGATTTAGGGGGATAGTTATGACTTTACAGCAAATCTCATATATACTCACCATTGCAAAAACAGGCTCGATGAACAAGGCGGCGGAGGCGCTGTTTGTGTCACAGCCATCGCTGACAAGCGCCGTGCGTGAGCTTGAGGGCGAATTGGGAATAACCGTTTTCCAAAGAACAAGCAAGGGAACAATCCCTACCAAAGAGGGCGAGGAGTTCCTCGTTTATGCACGCCAGCTTTATCAGCAGTATGAGCTTTTGCAGGATAAGTACGGCAGAGCGGGGAATATAAAGAGAAAATTCGGCGTGTCGTCACAGCATTATTCGTTTGCGGTGAGGGCGTTTGTCGAAACGGTCAAGCATTTTGACACGCTTACATATGATTTTGCAATGCGTGAAACAAAAACGCTTGAAGTTATACAGGACGTTGCCGCATTAAAGAGTATGATCGGCATACTGTATATGAACGATTTCAACAGAAAGGTAATCGTAAAAATTCTTCGTGATAATGATTTAGAGTTTCATCATCTTATCGATTGCAGTGCGTATGTGTATCTTTGGAAAAACCACCCGCTTGCAAAGGAAAAGTTCATAACGTTTCCTCAGCTTATGGATTATCCGTGCCTGTCGTTCGAGCAGGGCGAGAGCGGTTCGTTCTACTTTGCCGAGGAGATATTAAGCACGGGTGAATACAAGCGTACGATAAAGGCTACCGACCGTGCAACCATGCTTAATCTTATGGTTGGACTTAACGGATATACGCTCTGCTCCGGCATAATCTGCGAGGACCTTAACGGCAGCGATTATGTTGCCGTGCCTTTTAAGGACGAGGAGGAAAACCCCGGCAGCAAAATGGAAATAGGCTATATTATCCGCAAGAATGCCGTACTCGGCGAGATAGGCGAAACATATATTGCCGAAATGAAAAAGTACCTGGATGAGTTATAAATAAAATTTATAACAAATGATAATCTTTATGTATTGGACAAATAACAAATGCTCTGCTATAATGTATTCATACAAAGCAGAGATGCGGAGGTAAAATTATTATGAGTATTGCGGTTATTTGGAAAAGACGATGTATCACACGAATGTGACGCTTAAAAACAGAAAAACATTTTTATAATAATTTCAGGGAGTGATTACAATGTCAGATAAAAAATACAGATTTGAAACATTACAGTTACACGTAGGTCAGGAGGAGGCAGACCCCGTTACCGATGCGAGAGCCGTTCCGATTTATGCATCAACATCATTTGTGTTCCACAATGCACAGCATGCGGCGGACAGATTTGGTTTAAGGGACGCCGGTAACATTTACGGCAGACTTACCAACCCTACACAGGAGGTTTTTGAAAAGAGAATAGCAAGCCTTGAGGGCGGAAGTGCGGCGCTTGCGGCGGCTTCCGGTGCGGCGGCGATAAATTATACGTTTAACGCTCTTGCAAAATCGGGCGAGCATTTCGTAGCGTCAAAGACAATCTACGGCGGAACATACAACCTTCTGGCACATACTCTTCCGCTTTCGTCGGGAATTACAACAACGTTTGTAGACCCCGAGGAGGAGGGCGCTTTTGAAAATGCCATACAGGAAAACACAAAAGCGATTTTTATTGAAACCTTAGGCAATCCGAACTCGAACATCATAGATATTGAGGAGGTTGCAAAGATTGCGCACAAGCATAATATACCGCTTGTTGTTGACAGCACATTTGCAACTCCGTATCTTGTACGCCCGATAGAATACGGCGCAGACATAGTTGTTCACAGCGCAACAAAGTTTATCGGCGGTCACGGTACGGCAATCGGCGGCGTTATAGTCGACGGAGGAACATTTGACTGGAAGAAGTCCGGCAAGTATCCGTGGATTTCCGATCCCAACCCGTCATACCACGGCGTAAGCTTTGCCGATGCGGCAGGTCCGGCGGCGTTTGTAACGTACATCAGAGCAATTCTTCTCAGAGATACCGGCGCAACGCTTTCACCGTTCCATGCGTTTATGTTCCTGCAGGGACTCGAAACGCTGTCGTTAAGAGTTGAACGCCATGTAAGCAACGCATTGAAGATTGTTGAATACTTAAACAATCATCCGCAGGTTGAAGCGGTGCATCACCCGTCGCTCCCGTCCGATCCGAGCCACGAGCTTTATAAGAAATACTTCCCGAACGGCGGCGGCTCAATCTTCACCTTTGAGATAAAGGGCGGTGCGGAAACAGCGCAGAAGTTTATAGATAATTTAAAAATCTTCTCGCTTCTGGCAAACGTTGCGGACGTAAAATCACTCGTAATCCACCCGGCAAGCACAACACACTCACAGCTTACCGAGTCGGAGCTTGAGGAACAGGGTATAAAGCCCAACACAATAAGACTTTCGATAGGTATCGAAAACATTGAGGACTTAAAGGAAGCTCTTGATGAAGCTTTCGAAGCAGTTAAATAATTTAAGGGGGAAATTTATTATGAAAAAATTATTGGTAACATTGGCAGCGGCGGTGTCCGCATTATCACTCGTAACGGCTTGCGGC
>CAKSPN010000027.1 GCA_934481375.1 uncultured Clostridia bacterium | reverse complement strand
CTTCTTTGCAATGATAGGTCTTGCGTGCGAAGTACCGAGAAGATATTTTCCCTCATATTTTGCGCCCGATTTAAGAGTCGGGAATATGTAATCTTTAACATATTCGTCACGCAAATCGGCAATGTAGCATTTCAATGCGCCGGATTTCTTTGCACGTTCTTCCAGTCCGTCCGTTTCCTTGCCCTGACCGACATCTCCGCATACGCATACAACATCGTAATCATAATTCTCCTTTAACCAAGAGATGATTATGGACGTATCAAGTCCGCCCGAATATGCCAGTACAACTTTTTCTTTAGCCATAGTTGCAATTCCTCCTCAAATATTATATAATAACGGTGAATATCTCATCACTTCGACATTATTATACACCAAGACGTGTAAATATGCAAGTGGCAAGATGAATAAAAATAATGCATAATTTACGAATAATTATACACTATTTACGAAAAATATGCATAAAGGAGAATGCTGATGATAATAATCGGAATAGACCCCGGCTACGCAATAGTGGGCGTGGGCGTTGTTGAGTACAAGGGAAACAAGTTCCGCACGCTTGAATATAATGCAATAACCACCCCTGCCGGAATGAATACCGTGGACAGGCTGAAAAAAATATACGATGAGATGTGCGCATATCTTGACAAATACAATCCCGACGCAATGGCGATTGAGGAATTGTTTTTCAATTCCAACCAGAAAACCGCCATAAATGTTGCACAGGCAAGGGGCGTACTGCTTGTTGCGGCGGCAAACAAAGGAGTGCCCATAAGCGAATACACGCCGTTGCAGGTAAAGCAGAGCGTGACGGGATACGGACGTGCGGAAAAAGGACAGATACAACAGATGGTAAAGATGATACTCGGCTTAAACGTTATCCCAAAGCCCGACGACGCCGCCGACGCACTCGCTCTTGCGATATGCCACGCACATTCAAACAAAATGAATAATATGCTGAATTTAAACACCGTAAAATGAAAAACAGGATAAAATTTCGCATCTCGCACACTTGCGCTCGTTTGCATATAAAAAATATGCGGTGCTCGCTTAAATGCACAATCTGCAAAATTTTCTCACTGTTTTGCACAGGGTAAAATCCCGACATGCCGCATTTGCACTCGTTTGCATATAAAAATATGCGGTGCTCGCTTAAATGCACAATCTGCAAAATTTTCTCACTGTTTTGCACAGGGTAAAATCCCACATCTCGCACACTTGTTAAATAATACCAAAAGTAAGGAATGAATAATTATGAGCAAATCAATTTCGGATATTGATAAAAATTTAAAAATTGAAACAAACATACAGGAAAAGGACATAGTTTTTTTTGACGCATCACGTCCGCCGTTTGATATATACGGTCTTATAAAAGATGATGCTTCGGGCAGAAGCTTTGTACGAATGAAAAAGGCGGACGCCGAAAAAGTGAATGAAGGCGTTGAAGTTTTAAGCACCAACACCGCAGGAGGCAGACTGCGCTTTAAAACCAATTCAAGATACGTTGCAATAAAGGTTGAGTCGGAAAAAACGGGATTTATGCCGCATATGACAATGGCGGGAAGCAGCGGTTTTGATATGTACGAAAAGATTTCGGGAGAATATATTTACACCGCAAGTTTTCTGACGGACTGGGATTTGGCAAACTTTGCAAAAAACGGCGGATATGAAAACATAACGTATTTTTCCGAAAAAAGGCTCAGAGATTTAACGCTGAATTTCCCCCACTACAACAGCGTTGAAAAACTTTACATAGGCATTGAGAAAGGTTCGGTAATCGAACACGGCGGAGAATACAGCCGCAAAAAGCCGATTATTTTTTACGGAAGTTCAATCACGCAGGGCGGCTGTGCGTCACGTCCCGGAAACGCATATGCAAATATAATTTCCCGAAGATATGATACGGATATTTTAAATCTCGGATTTTCGGGCAGCGGCAAAGGCGAACGGGCAATTGCCGAATACATTGCCAGTCTTGATATGAGCGTTTTTGTGTATGATTATGATTACAATGCAGACAATGCGGAACATCTTGAAAAAACGCACAAGCCGATGTTTGACATAATAAGAAAAGCGCACCCGAATACACCGATAATAATTATGTCTATGCCGAAAATGCGTCTGAATGATGAGGAAAAACGGCGCAAAGCGGTAATAAAGAGTACATATGACAATGCAATTGCGAGCGGTGACAAAAACGTATACTTTATTCCTGGCGATAAAATATTTAAAATCCACGGCGGTGACAGCTGTACGGTTGACGGCTGCCACCCGAACGATTTGGGATTTATGTGTATGGCGGACGCCGTCTCGGTCGTTTTGGACAAAATATTTAATTAAAAAAATCCAATTATTACACAAAAAAATCGAGGTGTAAACACCTCGATTTTTTTGTGTTGTCGTTACTTCTTTGTAATTATAACCTTTTGCTCTGCGCCTACCCATTCGACGTCTGCACCAAGTCTTTCCGCTACAAGCCTTACAGGCGTATATGTGCGGTCATTCTCAAGGAATGCGGGACTGTCAAGCTCAATATTTTCGCCGTTTATCACAGCAGTATCCGAGCCGATTGTAATGAGAATTGTTACGTCCTCACCTTTCTCATTTTTGCCCTTTATCGTTACAAGCCGGTTGTCACCGTCCCAACTTACGGTTGCACCCAGGCTTTCGGCAACAAATCTTACGGGAAGCATTGTTCTGTCGTTTACAATCTTCGGAGCAACATCATTTTCAACCGTTTTTCCGAATACTGTCGCTTCTTTTTTGCCTATTGTAAGCACAATTTGGTTTGCCGAGTTATCTTTCGGCGTCCATGCCGCATAAAGGGTTATGCTCTTTGTTACCTTTGAACTGAAATCATACTTCGTTTTCAGTTCTTTATCGGTGTACCAGCCTGCAAAGTCATATCCCTCTCTTACGGGAGTCTGCGGTTCAGATACGGTATCGTTTCTCTTTACGCTTTCGGAACGAACAGCTGTTCCGCCGTTTGTTTCAAACTTAACCGTAAAGCTTGACGAACCTCCGCCTCCGCCGCCCGACGGTGACGAGCCTGTTCCTACGGTAATAGGCACTGTGGCTGTTTTTGTATCGTTGCCGAATGTGTAGCTTACGGTTACAGAGCGTGTTCCGTTTGCAAGAGCGCCCGTCGGCTCAACAATGTAATCGTCAACCGTCATTGTACTGCCGTCATTAAATGTTGCCGTTACCACCATTCCCTCGGGGTCAAATTCTTCGCCGACATTGTACTTTGTCTTATTGGGCATTGTTGTTACGGCAATACTCTTAAGAGTCTGTGCGTCATCTTTTACAAGCACGCTTACTATTTCCGCCGCCGATTGATTTCCGGCAGAGTCTTTTGCCTTAAAGATTGCAATTTCTCCGCTCAGATTGGGAACAATTTCTCTGACAGGATAACCTTCTTCGTCCAGAACGGGATCGCCGTTTTCGTCCAGTTTTTCATGCTCAATTGTAAGAATAAGATTTTCTCTGTATGAAAATCTTCCGTCCGCACCTGCGGTTGCAACCTTTATAAGTCCGTCGGGATTTTCATAATCGGAATAAACACTCAGGTAAACATCTGCATTAGGCTCGGTCAGACCGGTTATCTCATATGCGCCCGTTGTCTTATCGGCATATACAACAGCACTGTCCATGCTTAATGCAGGAGGTGTGTTATCCTTTTCTATAAGCATATACTTTGTTGTAATATCCGTGTAAGTGCCTTTATCTGCCTTTGCATCAATTCTCACCATTACGGAACCGTCAATATCTGTGTTATCTATAAAGTGACAGTTCTTATCCGTGTCAAATCCAACCAATGCATCTGTATCTTCTCTTGTAACCGTGTACTCGGCATTCTGCTCGTTTGACGAAATGTATAAATACCACTTGTTATCAAATCCGCTGCCTGCCGTACAGCTTAAAACGCCGTCCTCATTTTCGGTTACTGTCTGATTAACAGAGTTGCTATTTGAGTCCTCTGTTTTAAGTTCTGCCGATATTTCAAGCGGTTCATACTTCGGCAATTCGGACTCATTTGAACGTGTTTCGGCACTGTAAACCTTTAAGTTGTCTACCTTATTTCCGTCCTCGTCCGTCATATAATTATATGCCTTAACGCCTATCATATACGTTTTGTCCGCTTCGAGCGGCTGTGACTGACTCTGCGATACTGATGTGGTTTTTGTTTCAATATCATATTCCACATCTGTTCCGCTTACGGTAAGCGCCATATCGAGTACGTATTTTCCTGCCGTTGCGTCATATCTTATGCCCTTTATCTTTGACGCCTTTATATCCTCTGCGTCATATACGTAACCTCTGCCAGTATCGGCAAAACTTCCGTCGTCCTGCTGTTGATATATGGCTACACTGTATCCGCCGGCATTATCAACCTCGTTCCATTCGGCGTTCATAACCTCATTTCCCGACGGCTTGATTGCCGCACCCGACGGAGCATTCGGCTGTAACGTGTTTGTATAAGCCACACTGCCGAATTCTGCCGAATCAACCGGAAGAAGAATTTCCTCGTTTTCGCCGTCAATTTCCGTCAAAATCTTTTTCAAAAGACGTGCCGTAACGTAATAATCACCCGACGGGAGCATTGTTCCCTCACTCGGAATTACTGTTGAAATATCCGACGTATCCGTTACATTTTTATACTCTATAATATTTTCGGTTTTTCCCGGCTCACTTCCGAAATACGTTGCAAGAATATACTCCGTATCTCCGTCGGGATTTTTAACGCTGCCGCTCAGGCTGTAACCCGAAAGGCTTGCATTAAGGCTGTCAAACGGTTTGGACGCATTTACGCTTGCGTCAAAGTCCGCAAGTGATGACGTTACATTCCAGCTGTCGCCGTTGTTCACGTTCGTATCTCCGACGCCTATAAGCACACAGTTCTTGCCTATTCCGTTCTTCATTATGTATACGTTCATATCCGACTCGTTTTCAATCTCGCCGTTTTGATTGTATACAGGCTTTATCAAGTCTATCGGCGAGCCGTCTTTCGTAACCGAAAGACTGTCCGCAAATGCGTTTATATCGGTGCTGTCATCTTTGGGAGTAACCATTATAATAAGGTTTCCTTCATCGGGAATTTGTTCTTCGGGCGAAACATTTATTATTACGTCCTTTGAGAATGTATTTCCACCCGATACCGCATATTCCGATGCGTTTTCTTCAACTATTATGCCAATATCCTCGGCATTGACAGCCGCATATACAACTGCGCCGTCCTCGTCTGTATATTCCGCATATCCGCTTGTCGGTCTGTGTTCCGACCAATCCCATTCGGGCAATGATCTGAATGGTCCGCGGATAGTATAGCCGATATTGTTCTGCGGGAAAATGTAATATATTCTGTATTTGAATATTCTCCAGTTTGCCTCTTTCTTTACTCCGCCGTATACCTTGAAGTTGTTAAACAGCGAGTTAATGGCATCGTCAAAACTGCCGCGCACATTCATACGTGTGTTTGCGCCAAGGTAAAAATCAAATCCGGTTGAGCCGAGACATAAACCGCTTATTGCGCCAAATCCCTCGTCCGGAAGATGCAGACTTCCTCTTACGCCGCCGCTTAAATCAGCCACCGCATAAGCGCTTGTCGGACTCTTATAGCTGTCAAGTCCGGCAAATACGCTTGCGTCAAGATTGCCTTCCGCCTGAATTATTTTTAGGTTCTGCGGAATACTTATATGTACGCCTGCTCCGCCCATAGCGCTTAAGCCTGTATAATCCTTGCCGCCGTAACTGCGTGTTTCGCCCTGAACACCTTCATATATTGAAAATTCGTCAATCAGCTTAAGCTGTTTCATAAACGAAATTCCGACATCTTCGGCTTCAAACTTGAAGTATGCGGGACCGAGTGTGTATGAAGCTTTTGCCTCAAGCACATTTAAGACCTCGCCTTTACCTGTAATTTTAAGCTTCAGCGGAGGAATTGCGAAAAAGTCGCCGTTAAACGAATCCGCAAGTCCATCAAAGCCGCCGCCGGCTCCCTTTATGTACGCTACCACAACAGGCGGCACAAGCGGAATTTTTGCCAGATCCGAGCCTGCGTAGAAGTAAAGCTTATTCGGCATAAGCGAGCCTGTCAGCTTTGATTTCTTAAGCTCAAGCTCCGCCTCGCTTTCAAACAAATCGAAAACGTTCAGCTCCATTGTAAAATGATAATACGGCGTAAACGTATCTATTACGCCCTCAAGCTTACCCATTTCAAGACCGATCATCTCTGCCGTGTCTATTTTTCCGTTTGCACGGATACCGTTCACTTTAAATTTTTCCTGCTTTATTCCGTAGCCGAGTTCCTCTATATTGAACTCCGCTCCCGGGAACAGCTGAAAACTTACCTCGCCCACAAAGCTGATGTTTCCGCTGTTCTTTATTACTGCGCCGTCGGGTTTTATATCCGTTCCGGGAATATCTATCGCCATAACGGCACTGTTTGTATCGGGGTTCATCGTTACGGAAATACCGTCATCACACATTTCCATAGAAAGTCCGTCCGATGTACCGCTTTTTTCCTGATAGAATTTGAAGGTCGGCGTGTTCAGGCTTAAATGGCTCAGTTCGATACTGCCGTCCTTACCTACCGAAAGTCTGCCGTCCGAAATCGACCACACAGCTGTGATGGTTGACGAAAGAGCAGCAACCCCGGCGGTAAATTCATATCTGCCGTTATTTTCCTCAAACGCTCCTCTTATTACAGCTTTCGGTTCGCCGTATTTTTTCTTGTGCGCACCGAGTTCATTTTCGTTTTTAGCAGGCACAGCTATGTAGCCGTCTCCGTTTTTGTATAATCCCAGATGCTTTGCCTCGGTGCTTATTTTTACATCATCGCTCGGTGTAAAACTGCTGTCGTCATTGGTGTACAATCCTCTGAAACCCCAGAGTGTGGAATAACTGCTATGCCACATCTCAATGCCCATTAAGCCGACTTCGTTTTCTATTATTACATCTCCGTTTGCTGTTGTTGAAACATAATCGGGCATGGCATCTTCATAGTCAAATCCGTCAACATATCTGCTGTATAACAGCGAAGTTGCGGTAAACGGATTTGCCCATGTGTATCCCTTTGTCATAACTTCGGTTATGGCTTCGCTTTTTGCGCTGTACATAACCTTGTTTGTCTTTATGCGTGACATTGCGCCCGGAATAGCCGCCGGAGTGTTGGTAAATCCGTCGCTTGTATTTCCGATTGCCGTATTCATATACAAAGACGCCGCATCCTGTGCGGAGTCGTGACCCATTCTGTTAAAGCCTTTCATCTCCACGCAGTGCCGCAGATTGGGATACTCAATTTTGGTTTGGTCGAGCATATATCCCGCAGTAGAGTACGCTCTTATACCGTAGGTTTTTCCGCTGTCGCTGTCGTCCGCCGAAAGAGTTCCGCCCGGAGTGAAGCCGTTTGTTTCGCCCTCGTCAAGCTTTTCTATTACATATTTCGTGTGTGCATTGTACTTTCCACCGAACGTATATCCGACCGTTATGCACCGCTCGCTCAGATTTATTGATACGTTTCTGCTGTCGTACGGTACTTCGCTTGAATTTTTTGTGAAATATTCACGCTGATATACCTTTTTATTAAACACCATATCGTAAGCTTCGGCTGCCGAGCCCTCACTTCTCGCCGGCACGGTTACCATATAGTTGTTTTTATCTCTGTCTCTTGTGTCCTCAAGGAAATAAAAGCGGATATACTTGTTGTTAATCCAGCTTACTTTATATCCGTTGTAATTTTCGCTTCTCCCTGTTACAAGCTCGGACGGCTCACGCACGGCGCCCACCAGTGCGGATACCTCTGCCGGAATAGTGCAAATAATCATACATAATACGACAAATGCGCTTATAAACCGTTTTCTCATCTTTCTTCCTCCCTTTTTACATCTCCAGTTCAAATTCATACCTCATTGCCAGACTTTCAAACAGCTTATGCATAACCGCATTTGCCGTTTTTCTGATGTCAATTCGCATAACGTATTCCATAACGTTTTTCTGTTCCTCCCTTGGAACATTATATGCGCTCATACTCATTGCAAGAAATCTTGAAATCTTTTTTTCCAAAGTAAAATACATATCGCATTTTTTAGCCATATAACAGCACATAATCCCCGATGTGCCGATTTCCATTTCATAGAAATCGCTTTCGGAACATTCGGGAAGATATGAGGAAAATATCTTATGCAGTTCCTGTGCCGTGTGCCTGTGTATATACTCCGCCGTTTCGGGATACGAATATGCCTCCACATAAATATCACGAAGATTTTCGTTAATTTCCGTAAGCGCAAGCTGAATTGAAGTTTCCACGGCGTATATATATACAGGACTCAGATTTTCCTTTGCGATAATTCTCGCCGAAGCAAACTGATTTGAAAACATAAATTCCGTAAGCTCCGACAAAACTCCGTCCTTGGTTCGGAAAACATTCTGAAAAGTGGAGCTTGTAACGTCCGCCTCCTTTAAAATTTCCGCAACCGTTGTGCTGTGGTAACCCTTTTCTATAAACAGCTTTACGCACGCAGATAAAATACGCCTTTTTGATTCCTCGCTGCTGTATCTTCTTGCTATAAAAAGCCCTCCTTCCCTGCAATATTGGTTTATATGCCAATTATAACATACGCAGTCGATATATGTCAAGCGTTTTCCAAATAAAAACAGGCTGTGAAAACTAATTTCACAGCCTGTTTTTCGGTACAAAATTACTTATGGTTTTTCTCGTATTCTTCAACCATTTTCTTGACCATTCTTCCGCCGATTGAGCCTGCCTGATTTGCGGTAAGGTCTCCGTTATAATTCTCGCCCATTGTTACGCCGACTTCTCTTGCCGCTTCCATCTTAAAGCTTTCCAGTGCCGCTTTTTTACTCTTTGACATATTTAACCTTTCCTTTCCGTGCCGTAGCACAAAGCAAATTTTTAAGCAGATTTTATCTGTCTGCTGATAATTTGCCCCGTTTTTGAAAAATTATACCGTCAATTCATAACAATTTTATCTATAAAAAGCTTTTTACAGCGCTCGCGCAGTTTTCCGCATTGAATATTTCCGCTTATTATATCCTTTGCCGCCTGCTGTGCGTCACGCAGAATGTCGCCGTCCTCGAACAGATTTGCGATTTTCATTTCGGGCAGTCCGTGCTGGCGTGTGCCGAAGAAATCACCCGGACCTCTCAGCTTTAAATCCTGTTCGCTTATATAAAATCCGTCGTTTGAAATACACATTGTTTCCATACGCTTTTTTATGATTTTACTGTTCCCGTGGGAAATCAGAACGCAGTATGCCTGCTCTGCACCTCTGCCGACACGTCCTCTTAACTGATGCAATTGGGAAAGTCCGAACCGCTCCGCATTTTCCACTATCATAAGGTTTGCGTTCGGCACGTTTACGCCGACTTCTATTACCGTTGTGGATACGAGAATATCAATTTTTCCGTCGGCAAAATCGTTCATTACTTCATCTTTCAGGGTGTTTTTCATTTTGCCGTACACAAGTCCCACACGGAAATCGGGAAATGTCTGCTGTAATTTCTTTGACAGATTTTCCGCATTTTCAAGGTCGCTCTTTTCCGTTTCCTCAACAAGAGGACATACAACGTACACCTGCGTGCCGTTTTTCACGTTTTTCTCAATAAACGCCGTTATCCTCGCACGCATATTTTCACCCACGGCATAAGTTTTGACCGTTTTTCTGCCGGGGGGCAGCTCGTCTATTACGGAAATGTCCAAATCGCCGTACAGAATAAGCGCAAGCGTTCTCGGAATGGGCGTTGCGGACATTATAAGCATATGCGGATTTTTGCCTTTTTCCGAAAGCTTTGCTCTTTGCTCAACACCGAAACGGTGCTGTTCGTCCGCAATTACCAATCCGAGATTTTTAAACTCCGCCTTATCCTGTATGATTGCATGCGTTCCTACCGCAACGTCCGCCTCACCGCTTGCAAGCATCTCATAAGCCGCACGCTTTTCCGCCGCTTTCATACTTCCCGTAAGCATTACCACTTTAATATCAAAGCCTTTGAAAAACGCTTCCAGCGTTTCCTTATGCTGATTTGCAAGTATTTCTGTCGGTGCCATCATTGCCGCCTGTGCGCCGTTTTTCACCGCCGCAAATATTGCGCCTGCCGCAACCGCCGTTTTCCCCGAGCCGACATCGCCCTGCACAAGCCTGTTCAGCACTCCGCCGCCCGAGCAATCCGCAAGTATTTCGTCAAGCGTGCGTTTCTGCGCACCCGTAAGCGGAAACGGAAGCGAGTTTAAAAATTCGTCTATACAGGTATCCTCAAACACTATCCCCTTTTTCTTTTCCGTATTGCCTTTTATCGAAAACAGCGCAAGCTGAAGCATAATAAGTTCCTCGAAAACAAAGCGTCTGCGTGCCGTATTATAGCTTTCAAAATCATCGGGGAAATGAATATTCCGCATTGCGTAATTTATTTCGGCTATTTTATACTTTTCACGCACCTCGTCGGGAATGTATTCGTCCAGACGTCCCGCCTCTTTTATTGCCGTTTCCATAACCGACTGGACGGTTTTCTGCTTTAAATTCTCCGTAAGCGGATATATAGGCACTATTTTTCCCGTAAACTTACCGCCCTCGCCCTTTTCAAACATAGGGTTTACCATCTCGATTTTATTGCGGTTAAACGCTATTTTTCCGTATAATATGTACTTTTCGCCCGTTTTGAATGCGTCTTTCACAAAGCGGTTATTGTACCACACAACGTTCATAACGCCCGACTCATCGCTTGCTATCATACTGTACACCGTCATATTTCGGCGTATTCTGTTTTCACGCACAGGCGAATAAACCGTAATGCTTACGCATACGGTTTCTCCGTTTTCGCAGTCGGCAATATATTTTGTTTTGCTCCTGTCCTCATATGTGCGTGGGAAAAAGTACAGCAAATCCTCAACGGTGTTTATTCCCTTTTTAGCGAAAAGCTCCGCCCTTTTCTCGCCCACGCCCTTTAAATATCTTATATCTTTCATTGTTCTTTTAAAAACAAAGGCTGTAAAAATAATTTTACAGCCCTTTTATATTACTCTACGCCTATTACATAATAATATACCGGCTGTCCTCCGCTCTTTAGCGAAACTTCGATTTCATCATCGGCATATTTTTCTTCTATTCTCTTTGCAATTTCCTCTGCCTGTGCCTTTTTAACGTCTTTGCCGTAATAGAGCGTTATATATTCCGTATCCTCGTCCGCAAGAGTGTCCGCCAAATCCGCAAGAACGTCCTCCGCATTTGCGCCGACAACGGATATATCACTGCCCGATATTCCCAGAATATCGCCCTTTTTGATTTCTCTGCCGTCTATTTCAGTATCACGCACAGCATACGTTATCTGTCCCGCACGCACTCCCTGCACCGCTTTGTTCATTGCTTTTTCGTTTGTTTCGGCGTCAAATTTATCATTATAAGCAGTAACGGCGCTTATGCACTGCGGTATGTTCTTTGTCGGAATAACAACAATTTTCTTGTCAGATGCAAGCTCTGCCGCCTGGTTTGCCGCAAGAATGATATTTTTGTTGTTCGGGAAAACGTAAACCGTCTTTGCCTTTACCTTGCTTACCGCCTTTAAAATATCATCGGTGGACGGGTTCATGGTCTGTCCTCCCTCAATAACCTTGTCAACGCCCAAATCCTTTAAGATTTTAACAAATCCCTTTCCTGCTCCGACCGCAGCAAAGCCGACCTCTTTAAGCTCCGCCTTTTTCTTGGGGGCGCTCTTTTCCTTGTCAGGCTTTACCTCCGCCGGCTTGGGAGTCTTCGGTTTTTCCGTCTGCGGTGCGTCGCTTATAATGGAATTATGCTGATGCTTCATATTATCTATTTTAAGATTTATAAGCTCGCCGACCTTAAGCGCCTCTTCAAGTACAAATCCCGGGTGATTGGTATGGATATGTACCTTTACTATATCGTCATCATCTATTACGAGCATACAATCGCCCTTGGGTGATATTGTATTTCTGAAATTATCCACGGGAGAACCCGTTTCTTTTTTCTCGATAATGAACTCCGTACAGTACGAGAATTTTATATCCTCAGTTTTGATATTCTCCTGCGCCTTTTTCTTATGCTGTGCCTCGGGAGCGGTATCACCGCCCTCTTTTTCAATAATTTTACCTGTTTTAAGATATTCCAGAGCGCCCTCAAGCACAAATATCCAACCCTGTCCGCCTGCGTCCACAACGCCTGCCTGCTTCAGTGCCGGAAGCTGTTCCGGGGTTTTTGCAAGCGCTTCTCTGCCGCGCTCAACGGCGCTTTCGAGAATAAGCGTTATATCCTCCTCGGTGCTTGCTTTCACCTGCGCACCCGCAGCCGCCTCACGTGCCACGGTGAGGATAGTTCCCTCGGTAGGTTTCATAACGGCTTTGTACGCCGCCGCAGACCCCTCCGCAAGTGCCGCCGCAAAGGCTGTGCCGTTACACTCTTTCATTCCTTTCATACTTTTCGATATTCCTCTGAAAAACTGCGAAAGGATAACTCCCGAATTTCCTCTTGCACCTCTTAATGCCGCAAAAGCCATAGTATCCGCCGATTTTGTCACCGTAGACGGTTTCTTTGACAAAAGCTCCCTCGAAAGAGCCGTTATGGTAAGCGACATATTTGTTCCCGTATCGCCGTCAGGCACGGGAAATACATTCAAATCATCAACCGTTTGTTTATTATTATACAGATTATTCGCACCCGAAATTATCATCTGCGAAAAAATCTCTCCGTCCAGAATATTAATTGTACTCACCCCTTAATCAACTCTGACGCCTTCAACTCTGACGTTCACTTTGTTTACACGCAGTCCGATTGTGTGCTCCAGCGTATACCGCACACGGTTTACAATGCTCTTGCAGGTAGTGTTTATGTTTATACCGTATTCGACGATTATATGCATATCAACGATTATGCCGCTGTCCTCAATCGTAACGCTTATACCCTTAGTCATAGTATCCGCACGGAGCAAATTAACTATTCCGTCCGTTTTATTCCTCGACGCCATTCCGACAACGCCGTAGCATTTAACTGCCACTGCGCCGGCAATTTCCGCTATAACAGAATTTGAAATCGATACCGTACCCAAAGTTTCATCTGTCTTTAA
>CAKSPN010000026.1 GCA_934481375.1 uncultured Clostridia bacterium | reverse complement strand
CTCTATGTCCGCTTTGCTTACTCCGCCCATTATTTTCTGCGTGCCGTCGCTGAAATTAGTTACCAGCGGCGCAAGATAAAATACTCTTGATAAAACAGTGTATGTTTCCTGGAAAGTGATGTTGTTGTCGGGATTGAAGTTGCCGTTCTCGTCACCCTCAAAAGCGCTCATAGCCACCGCTTTTGCAACATCCTCTTTGTACCACGCATTGTCGGCAACGTCTTTAAACGCTGTTTCCGCCTGATCTTTTGCGCCGAATGCTCTTGTAATAATCGCCGCCATCTGTGCACGTGTTATAAGGTCGTTCGGTGCAATTGTGTTTTCATTGTAGCCGTTGATAAGTCCGTGTTCCACGGCGTTTGCAAGCGCCGTTCCCATTTCACCGTCCGGCATATCCGTAAAATCGGCAAATGCCGCCGCCTGTGCAGACATAACCGCAATTGCCGCAGCCGCTGCAATAAATTTTTTGAATTTCATAAGTAAAACTATCCTTTCTGATTGTTAAATTAATTTAATTATACACAATTTAACGCAATTTGTCTATATTAAAAAGAAAAAAAGCTTAAATTTTGAAATAGTTGTTGAAAAACCTTGATATATATTGTATAATATATAGTAAGCAAAAGAATAAAAAAATTATGTTCGGAGGCAATATGATTTATAAAATAGCAGGTATATATGTGGAAATGGATCCGCAGTATCCGAGAACGGCGGAGCAGAGTATGGTGTACAGAGTTACCGAGCCTGCGAAGCCGGATCTTATATTACGAACCGACAAAAAAATAATGGATAAACTAAAGGAAATACACAGTCTGCCGAATGATGAAAGCAGCGAATATATGCTTTTGGCAACGGAATTTTACGAATATCTTATTGAATTCGGCGGATTTATGCTTCACTCGTCGGCTGTTGTGCATAACGGAAAGGCGTATTTGTTTTCCGCTCCGAGCGGAACGGGCAAATCCACGCATACACAGCTTTGGGTAAAGCATTTTGACGATGCGTACATAATTAATGATGATAAACCGGCAATACGCCTTATAAACGGAAAATTTTACGTTTACGGCACTCCGTTTTCGGGAAAAACAAACCTTAACGTGAACACCTGCGTTCCGCTGGGGGGTATATGCGTTCTCGAACGGAGCGAAACAAATTCTATAGAAAAAATACCGCCCGAGGAGGCAATGTTTAAGATACTGGATCAAACGGTGCGTCCTTGGGAAGAGGGCAGAATGGATACGCTTTTAAAAATACTCGGCACGCTTATTTCAAATGAGAGTGTGTACAGGCTTCGCTGTAACACGGACGAGGAGGCGTGCGAGGTATCGTACAACGGAATGAAAGGAGAAGAATAAATGAAAACCAAAAAGGGATTTATGCTCAGAAAAGTCGGCGGAATGAACGTGGTTGTGGCAGTAGGAAAGGCATCGGAGGACTTTAACGGAATGATAACCCTTAACGAAACAGGTGCATTTTTGTGGGAGGAGCTGTCAAAGGGAACGGATTACGATGCGCTTTTAAAGAAAATGCTTTCGGAATATGACACCGATGAGCCGACTGCACGGGCGGGGATAGACGGATTTTTAAAAACCGCACGGGAAGCAGGGCTTATAGATGAATGATAATATTGAGGAGTATATAAAAGAAAACGGTCAGATGGTGATAACTCCCGTGGGAGTGAGTATGTGGCCTATGCTCCGATACAGGCGAGATACGGTTTTTATAGAAAAACCGAAAGGCAGACTTGAAAAATACGATTTGCCCGTATACAGGCGCAGTAACGGCTCGCTTATTATGCATCGTGTGATTGAGGTTTATCCCGACAGCTACACCATGTGCGGAGATCATCAGGTAAACCCCGAGCCGGGAATAAGGGACGATCAGATAATTGCGGTGGTGAAAGGTTTCTACCGTGATGAAAAATACATTTCGGTTGATGACGAACACTACAAAAAATACTGCCGTTTTTGGTGCAAAAGCCTAAAACGCAGAAAAACACTTTTGTTCTTCCTTGATTTTGGGGCAAGAATAAAGTCGTATATATATAGAGTATTAAAGTCAAGGGGACTTGCCGGAGGCTCCGAATGAGAAAAAATATTGTAATAAGAATAATTCCGTTCGTGACAACGTTCCTTATTATGGCTGCGATATTTGCTTTCTCCGCACAGAATGCGGAGCAGTCGTCACAGGTGAGCCGAGGGCTTACCGCAAAAATAGTGGATATTCTGCCGATGACAAAAAATCTGCCGTCTGCGGGGAAAGAGGAAGCAGTGCTTAATCTGCATAATTTTATCCGCAAATGCGCACATTTTTCAATTTATTTTCTGCTCGGAATTTCGGCATCGGCAATGTTTTTGTCGGCAAGGGAGAAAATGTCCGCATTGAGAATATGGCTTTGCTGTATCGCACTGTGCTTTGTATATGCGTCCTCGGACGAAATTCATCAGCTGTTTGTAAGTGGACGTGGCGCAATGTTTAGCGACGTTTTGCTGGATACTTGCGGAGGAGCGGTCGGAGGTGCGGTTTTTGCCGCAGTGAGGAGATTATTGAAAAGGAAAAGGTGATGCCGTATGATTGACTGTCATTCACATATATTGCCGAATTTTGACGACGGCGCAAAAGACACGGAAACAGCGCTTGCAATGCTTTCTTCAAGCTACGAGCAGGGAGTACGGAAAGTGGTTTCGACATCGCATTGCTATCCGAGACAGAGAGAGGACGTTCTTAGGTTTATAACAGCAAGAAACGACGCCTTTTCAAAGCTTCGGGAGGATATGGAAAAGAGCAAAAAGCCGTATCCCGAAATATTTACGGGCGCCGAACTGAATATGCTTACCGATATTTCCGAATATGATGAGATAGAAAACGTCTGCATTAACAATACAAAATACATACTGATAGAAATGCCGATGTCCGACTGGAAAGAATGGATGCTTGAGGCGGTGTATAAGCTGACGGTGCGTGGATTTAAGCCGATTATGGCGCACATAAACCGATATTTGGGGCAGAAAGAATCGCTTCTTGAGGAATTGCACGAACTGGGCGTCTTTTATCAGATAAATGCCGACGCATTTACCGATAAAACAATAAGAAGACACACCTTTAAGCTTATGGAATCGGGAAAGGCGCACATACTCGGAACGGATATGCACAATATGGGTCACAGAAAACCCAATATGAGCGGTGCGATTTTAGTTATAGAAAAATATTTCGGCAGAGAATGTGTGGAATATTTTAATAAGAACGCACAGGCGGCGCTTGACGGCGGAGAGATTACAACGTCTGTATTCAGTCCGAGGCCGCTCTTTGAACGGCTTTTAAAAAAATGAAATAAATTATGCGTTTTTGCTTGACAATTAATAGTAAACGTTATATAATTGTAATCGATAATACATATATATTAATTCAGAAAGGAATATGACTATGAGAAAAAGAATTATATCTTTCTGTGCCGCTGCGGCAATGGCGCTGTCATGCGCATCGCAGGTTTTTGCGGCACCGACAGAACTTGAAACTCTTATTAAGGCACTCCCGAATTATGACACTGATTATAAAACCGTGTCTGTCGATGTGCCTGCCGACATTGAACTCAGAACGGGAACAAGCGGCGAATTCGCAGACGGTCCGATAGTAAGATCGGTTCTGCATCAGAATGTATCTTTGGATATTTCATACAGAGCAACGCTTTATATGAAAACGGTTCAGGACGAGTTCAATACTTACTGGGGAACGGCAAAGGCGCTCATAAATATCGCAAAGGAAGCAAAGATTGCCGGCGGTGAGTCGGAGGCTGACGCAACAGCGTTTGCGGATACATTACTTGCACAGTTAAACGAAGTTCCGGTAACGGGTACGTTTACTGTAGAAGTTACATTCCCGGATACGATAACAATCCCCGACAGTGTTAAAAACGGCAGCAATATGGACGGATTTAACGACGAGGCAAAACAGATATTCAAAGAGGTTTCAAGAACGGCTACGTCTACGGGGCTGAAGATTGAAATTGCCGTAAAGGGTCCGGACGAAACCGCTCCGAGAGATTATGTAAAAGGTTCGGAACTGTATGATGACGGAAACTTCAAGTATTTGCAGAACCTTGTATTCACATGCGAGGGCGCAAAGGTAAAGGGTCTTGCTACACATAAGGTAACGGGCAGCATTACGGGTTCTACAAAGATAGGCGATTACGAAGCCGTAACAGGCGTTGCACAAGAGCCGATTTCAACTATCAATTATAAAGCGGTTCAGATAACCGCAGGACACCCCGGCGATGCAAACAGAGATGCCGCAGACGGAATATATGAGTCGGTAAGACTTTATATTGATGAAAATCCTGGCGGCGGCGGTGGCGGCGGAAGCACCGTTACACGTCCTTCAAACACACCTGTGCCCGTAAGCACGGTTAAACCGCAGGATCCGGAAAGCGACGCAGAGCTTGATAAGGAAAATCACTATGCATACATCATCGGCGATGATGAGGGAAATGTAAGACCTATGGCTGACATTTCACGTGCAGAGGTTGCAACAATCTTCTTCAGATTGTTTACAGACGATACAAGAACGAAGTATTGGTCAAAGACAAACACATATTCAGACGTAGCCGAGGGCGATTGGTATAACAATGCAATTTCGACATTGTCAAACGCAAAGGTACTCACAGGATATGAGGACGGCACGTTCAAGCCGAACGCACCTATCACAAGAGCCGAGTTTTCCGCTATAGTTTCAAGACTGACAGACGGTATCTATGAAGGCTATGACTTGTTTGACGACATCAAGAACAGCTGGGCAAGAGAATATATCAACAGAGCTTCATACAAAGGCTGGGTTCAGGGTGACGGAAACAAGAAGTACAGACCTGCCGATAATATCACACGTGCAGAGGCTATGACGCTTATCAATAACGTTCTTATAAGACACGTAGAAGAAAGCGGTATGTATGCCGAAATGAATAAGTGGCCGGATAACCAGCCGGGAGCATGGTATTACACCGCAGTTCAGGAAGCAACCAACTCGCATGATTATGAGAGAATAGAAAACAGCGAGTATGAGAAGTGGTCAGCACCGTTGGCAAACCGTGACTGGGCAGCTCTCGAAAAAGCGTGGGCTGACGCTAACAGCTAAATAAAAATTAAAAGAAGTGTCGTATTTACGGCACTTCTTTTTGTGTGGGACTTTTGACAAAGCATACTCGCGCGCTTTGGCTTTGCGGAATAAAATGACAGTGAAACCGATAATATTTTTATAAGAAAAACCCGAGCCTTACGGCATGTTGCCGTAAGGCTCGGGTTTGTATTTCTTAGTTTTTAAGTTCATCTGGTATGGGGTTTTTGTGGCTTAAATTCAGTATCTTCATACATCTTTTAAGTTTTTCTGTGTTTGTGCCGTCATGCGAATAAGGATTAAATCTTATCCAGCCAATATCCTTGAAATGATATGCCTCCTCCTCGCCGATACCGCCGTTGAATGCCGATGGGATTTCCACACCCTTTTTGAGCGCTTCTTTAAACTCGTCGAGATATTTTTCGTATATATCACGCGGCATACAGCCTTTTTCGGAACATATTCCCGCCGCAAGACCGACAGCCTCGCCGAGCTGTCCGAGCGTACGCATAACACGCACTGCGGAAAATGCCACATGGCTTGCGCTGATTATTCTTCCGCCCAGGAATAAATTATCTATATCCTTTGAATACAGACATCTGTAAGGAACGGGGTAGGGAGTTCCGATTCCTCTGTGATACGCACAGGAACGGAACGGCTCGTCAAATGCGGCGTCATTGTCACATTCGGGGAAATGCATATCTATGCTCCAGGTAATGCAGGCGGTTGCGTCCTCATGCGGAATGTGTTCCTCAAGGTCGTTCTGCGTTATTATATAATCGCCCTTTACTCTGTAGCTTTCACGCTTTCCGCCGAGAGCCGATGTCCATACAAGCTTGTAATCCTTGAATTTTTCTTTGTCACGGTAGTGGTTTTTCTGATATGACCAGTTCGAGTATATTGCACGCAACCCGAAGTCACGTATGTACTCTATTTCTTTCACCATATCACGCCTAAATCCCGTTTCCTGCTCCCAGTCGCCGTTAAAAACGTTAAGACACGTTTCATCGCTGAAATTCATTCCCCAGTCTATGTCGGGGAAATCGGCATTGTCGGATTTTTCGGTGTACCAGCGGATAGAATGTCCCATAACGAGATTTTCATGCTCTTTCGGAGCGAGCGATTCGTTAAATTCGCTTTCCGCCTCACGTCCGTACATAAGCTCCGCACCGGCAAGACGTGATATTACGGCGTCACCCGTGCAGTCGGAAAACAGCTTTGCGGTATACCGCTTTTTCATACCTGTAAGCGTGTGAGTCGTTATAACCGCAGTTATTTTGTTTCCGTCTTTTTCTATTTCGGTCACACATTCGTTAAGCGCAATATCGTAATCGCCTTGGCTTGCCTCAAAAGCAAACAGCTTTCGGCTGTCCTCGTAATATTCGCCTTTGAAAATAGACGGGTCGCCCATAACCGGCGCAATTTCCTTAACCACATTTCCGAGATTGGGGTACGGGTCAAGATTTGTCATTCCGCCCATACATACACGTATTTCGGAGCTGTTACAGCCGCCCAGAACACCTCTGTCCTGTATCAATAGCACCTTTGCACCGCTCCGCAAAGCCGCAAGCGCCGTGCATATACCGGCGGCGCCGCCGCCTGCGACGATTAAATCGTATTCCGTGTCACACTGCTGCACTTCTTTCCAGTTAAGCCGTTGGCGCATTTTGTCAATATCCGCTATGCTGTCCGACGGCTTGTCGACGGAGGTTGTAAAATACAGTGCGTCACATCTTCCGTCAAAGCCCGTAAGGTCGTGCAGGCGCAGTTCGTGCTTTCCGCTCTCAAGCTTCACCTTTCCCGCAAACTGCCACGCCCATTTTGCGCCGTTTGTGCCGGGCGTTTCACCCGTGCTTTTTCCGTCAATTATAAGCTCAAATTTACCTGCCGAATTCTTAACGCCCCATACGGCTGTCCAGTCACGTGTAAGCGCCCATACAGTATATTCGCCGTCCACGGCGTTTATCTCGGTGACGGCGTCCTCCACGGGAGTGCCTATGCCGTGAGCCATAATATATGAAGAATGTATGCTCTCCATAGACTGCTGATCGACAACCCAGCCGCCCTTTTGCGCAAAGCTTTCCGCCTCAATAAATAATTCCATTTTTCTCTCCAATCCGCCGAAATCGGCTTATTGTACCGGTATCCGTATTTCCCATTCAAAGCCGTCATCGTCCATATCGGCAGGGAATACCTCGATATTCGGTATATCGTAATTTCTTGTGTATGTGCTTGAGTCAAACCAGTTAAAAATTATATCGTTGTAAAATTTGTTCACTTCCGCATCCTCCGAGCCGTGCATTGTAAAGCACACCCAGTCGGACTGCTGAATGCAGAGCGAGTTTTCCGCATTTTCGGCACATCGCTTGCCTATGGTGCATTTTACCGAGTTGTCGCCGTTTACGTATGCGGCATAAATCTCCTCACCGCACGTGTCGGGAATATCGGTTTTGTAAAAGCTTTCCCATACGTTTTCACAGCATTCCGTGTCGTTGATGTCGGAATTGCCCGTCATACCGCATATATAAAAATCAGGCTCGGAAATAATCCTGTACGCAATGTCCGCACCGCCGTGTATGCCGAACTCAAACCCTATCTTGGTGAACATATTAACGGGGTTTTTTGAGATTTCGTTGGGCGAAAATCCCTGAAATTCCTTAAACGCTCTCGAAAACGACGATACATTATCGTAGCCGTATTTTGCGGCAATATCCGTAACCGAGCTTTCTTTTGCGATAAGTTCCGAGGCAGCTGCCGAAAGGCGGCGCTTTCTTATATATTCGCTTATGGGAATACCTGCCGCAAAGGAAAAAATGCGCCTGAATTCATATACCGACATTCTCGCCTTTTTTGCCATAACGGCTATATCAAGATTTTCCGTAAGGTTTTTTTCGATGTACTCGATAACCTCGTTAAAGCTGTTTATATTATTCATTACAGCGGCTGAACCTCCTGTGCCGTTCCCCATACGGTCATTTCCTCAACTACTACGCCCTTTGGCTGATTAGCCGCATAGAATACGGCGTTTGCGATGTCCTCTGCCGAAAGCGACTGCACAACCTCGTCAATACCGGCATTTTTCTGAAATCCCGTGCTTGCCGATGCCGGGATAATGCATGTGGCACGTACGCCGTACGGCTGTAATTCAACGTAAAGACCCTTTGTAAAGTTAAGAACGCCTGCTTTTGCCGACGCATATACCGACCAGCCTGCCCAGCAGTGGCGTGCGCATACGGAGGAAATATTGATTATAATTCCGTCCTTCTGCTCTTTCATAACCTCACCGAACAGCTTTGAACCGTATATAACGCTGTTTAAGTTTACCGCAATGGTTTTGTCTATGGTTTCCTGCGTCTGCTCCACGGTGTCGGCAATCTTAACGCCGCAGCCGGCATTGTTTACAAGTACGTCTATACGTCCGTATTTGTCAGTAACGTACTTTTTCAGTTCAACCCACTTTTCATAGTCCGTAACGTCTATTGCAAAACCGTCGTCAAATCCGTATTGCGAAACCACGTTCTTTACCTTTTCCGCATTTCTCGAAGCGATTATTACCGTGTCGCCGTCAGCCTTGAATTTTTTAGCTGTGGCAAGTCCGTAACCGCTTGTTGCTCCTGTAATTAAAACTGTTTTATTCATAAAAACACTCCTCTCAATATCCATTCTACAACCGTTTAAAAAAAATTGCAATACAATTTATGCACTGTTATGACAAATGCCCTGCCGAGGAACGGCAGGGCATTTTTGCCTGCGGACAAACCGCTTGAGGTGCTAACCTCATTTATATTCCCAACAGCTTTTTTGCGTTGCCGAAGCATACGGCGTCTTTTTCGGAGGGGGCGAGTCCCAAAGTGTTGATAAGGCGCATTTCAACGGACGGCGTATGCCATGGTGAATCCGTGCCGAACAAAAGCTTGTCCGTGCCGTGCTTTTCGATTATTTTCTCGGCGGCAATGCGTGACATCTGCCCGTAGCCGAACGAGGAGTCAAAATACACGTCAAGTCCGCACAGCTCGTCCAAAACCTCCTCGGCGCAGTTCATACCGCCCCAATGTGCGGCAACAACGGGAGTGGCCAGGTATTTAAGCGCATTTTTCATATTTTTCGGCATACAGTGATACGGCGGCATAAATCCGTAATCCTTGCCGGCGTGGAATACCGTTATAAGTCCGAGCTTGGAAATCTTTTTGTAAATCGGTATCATAAATTCGTCATCAACATAGAATTTCTGATATTCGGGGTGGAATTTTACTCCCTTAAGACCGAGTGCCTTTATCCGCTCAAGCTCATATAAGGCTTTTTCCGAATGCGGAAAAACCGAGCCGAAAGCAAATATTTCCTTGTTGTCGTTTATCGAGGCGGCAAAATTGTTTACGCTTTCCGTCTGATGCTCATTTGTCGCAATATTCAAAATAACGGCGGCGCTCACGCCCTCCTCTGCCATTGATTTTTTAAGTCCCGAAATTGTTCCGTCAGTGTAATTGATTATTCCTACCGCCGCATACGAAAGCTGTGCGACGGCTCTTTCGGCGAGCTTGTCTGGAAAACAATGCGTGTGAAAATCTATAATCATTAAAAAAACTCCTTTTTATAAAAAATCAGAGCAAGCGAAGTGCGCCTGCTCTGACGTGGCGCACACAACAGGATTTGAACCCGCGGCCTCCGGAATCGGAATCCGATGCTCTATCCAACTGAGCTATGTGTGCGTACAACACATTAATTCTATCACAAATATGCGGACTTTGCAAGTGCTTTGATACATTTTTTATTAAAAGATGTCTATATGTTTGACAATTCGGTACGAATATGATATATTTATTGCAGAGGTGAACACAATGGAACACAGAACGGGAAAAGTCATAATAAGCTCTGCCGGAGGAACGGCGTCGGCAGGCTCGAAAACATATAAGGTGTCTGTTCCGTCATCGTGGATAAAGGAAATGGGCATTGATGAAAGCAAACGCAATATCGAGCTGATGTTTGACGGAAAACGCATATATATTGAATTGGAGAAATCAGTCGGGGAATTTGTATTGCAGAAAAAAGATATGGGGCATAAGCTTAAAAAACTGAGCTTTTATGACGGCAAAGAGCTTTGCACCGCAATATATGCGGATTTTACCGATAAAACGCTTAAAGCGGAAAATTTTACGAAGGACGTTGTTAAGACCGCTTTCGGGAACAATAAGAATTTAATATGGGAGGATTTTATAAATTTTTTGGAGGAACGCTGTATTCCGAAAGAGCGGAGCGGTATAAGAGAATATCTTGAGGCAATCGGCGTTGCGGAATACAATCCGATTGAAATCATACAAAAAACCAAAGGGAAAACGGCGGAGGATAATCAATGGATAGAAACAGAAGAAATATAAAGCTTGTAACGGATAAAAAGATTGCGGAAACTTCGTCAAAGGGCAATCAGGAAAAATGGCGTGACGGCGAAAACTGGTATAAGCTTGATCAATTCGGGTATGAAGCGCTGAGCGAAACTTTAATTTCAATATTGCTTGAAAAAAGCAATATTGAAACGGACACACCGTTTACCTTTGTGCGGTACAAGCCTGTAAGAGTTGCGGTGCATAATCGTGAACGGACAGGCTGTGTAAGCAAAAATTTCTTGAATGAGGCTCAATCGCTTATCACGGTTAATCGGCTTTTGTCACAATTTCTCGGTTGCCCGCTTAAAGATAAGCTGTCATCATTTAACAGCTGTAAAAAACGAATATCCTATCTTGCCGAGGCAACGAGAGAATACACGGGACTTGATTATTTCGGGGAGTATCTGACTCTGCTTTTTGAGGTCGACTCTTTGTTTTTGAACGATGACAGACATCTTAATAATATTGCGGTGCTGAAAACAGGCAGTAAATACGATTATTGCCCGATTTTTGATAACGGTGCGGGATTGCTTTCGGATACAAGAGCGTCCGCTATGGATATAGAGCCGAAAGCGCTTATATCTGCATTGCGTGCAAGACCGTTCAATATGAGCTTTACACGGCAGCGGAACACTGCAAGGGAGCTGTACGGAAAACAATTGTCAATGCCTGTTTTTAAAAGGGCGGATATAGAGGAGCGTCTTATTCCTATTCTTGAATTTTATTCTCCGAGGGACAGAGCGATTATCGCCGACAGGGTTTCGGAGTGTATATCGGTGCGGCAAAAAGTATGATGCGCACATTTTTTTCAACATCAAAACATATTAATAAATAATAAATATTTATGACGGAGATGTTGATATGCTTAATAAAAAGCTGACGATTGCGGTAATTATGCTTGCGGCGGCAGGGCTTCTTACGGGCGCAGTATTAAAATACACGCCCGTAAATCCTGCCTTTAATTCGTCCGTGCTGACGGTACTCGTCGACGCCGGCCACGGCGAGCCGGACGGTGGTGCGGTGGGCGCACGTGGGACGATAGAAAAGGACATAAACCTTGCCATAGCCAAAAAAACGGGCGAGGTGCTTGAGGGGAAAGGCATACGTGTGCTCTACACCCGTGAGGGCGACAGCGGCTTGCAGGACGGCGGCGAGGGAAGTATAAGGAAGATGAAAGTATCCGATATGAACAAACGTTTAAAAATTATGCGTGAGAGCAATGCGGATTTGTTTTTGAGCATACATATGAATTCTTTCCCCAAGGAAAACGTGAGCGGCTTGCGTGTGTTTTTTGCGAAAAATTATCCCGAAACGGAGGAACTTGCAAAAAGCATACAGGACAAAATAAGCGAAACAACGGGCGCAAAGGCGTATGCGGTCAAGGCGGCGGACGAAAAGCTGTTTCTTATGAAAAATCCGCCTTTGCCGTCGGTGTTGGTGGAGTGCGGATTTATCACAAATCCGCAGGAGGAGGAAAAGCTCAACGACGAGAATTATCAGGCGAAAATCGCATGGTCGATAGCGGACGCCGTTGAGGCGTATTATCGGCAGTGATATGCAAAATAGTGTAAAAACAACAAAAAAAGACGTTAAATTTCTAACAATCAAATTTTTATAGCTATTGACTTAATACGGTGTTTGGGTGTATAATAATTATTAACTGAAAAATACAGGGGGATTTTCTCTTTAATACAGGAAAGGAAATGATTTTAAGATGAGAGTATATAATTTTTCGGCAGGTCCGTCAATGCTTCCGGAGGAAGTGCTTAAAAAGGCACAGGAGGAAATGCTTGAATACGGTAAAAGCGGTATGTCCGTAATGGAGATGAGCCATCGTTCAAAGGATTTCCAGGAGATTATAAACGACGCCGAAAAGCTGGTTCGTGAATTAATGAACGTGCCGGATAATTATAAGGTAATGTTTTTACAGGGCGGCGGTTCGACGCAGTTTGCAATGGTACCGTTAAACCTTGCAACAAAGCATAAGGCAGCCGATTACATAATCACGGGTCAGTGGGCAAAGAAAGCCGCTGCGGAGGCTGAAAAGTTTATAAAGGTAAACAGAGTTGCATCGTCGGCAGATAAGACATTCTCATACATTCCGAAACCTGATAAAGACGCATTTTCAAGCAAGGACGACGTGGATTACTGCTACATCTGCTACAATAACACAATCTACGGAACAAGATATACCGAACTTCCGAAAACGGACGCAACGCTTATAGCCGACATATCGTCAAACGCTATGTCAGAGGTAATAGACGTTTCAAAATTCGGTCTGCTCTTTGCAGGTGCACAGAAGAACCTCGGTCCTGCCGGAGTGGTTCTCGTAATAGCACGTGAGGACCTTATAGGCGAGCCTATGGACATAACTCCGACAATGCTCACATATAAGACCCATGCGGATAACGGATCGCTTTACAATACGCCTCCGACATATGCAATCTATATCTTTAAGCTTGTTATGGAATGGATAAAATCAAAGGGCGGTATCGCAGAACTTCAGAAACTGAATGAAAAGAAAGCCGCACTGCTTTACGATTTCCTCGATAATTCAAAGCTGTTCAAGGGAACGGTTGTACCCGAGGACAGATCGCTTATGAACGTGCCGTTCGTTACGGGAAATGAGGAGCTTGACGCAAAGTTTGTTGCAGAGGCAAAAGCGGCAGGTCTTGTAAACCTTAAAGGACACAGAACCGTAGGCGGTATGAGAGCATCAATCTACAATGCAATGCCGATTGAGGGCGTGCAGAAGCTTGTTGACTTTATGGCTGAATTTGAAAAGAATAATTTATAATAAGAGGTAAGCGAAATGTTTAATATTTTAACATTAAATAAAATTGCCGCATGCGGACTTGATAAGCTCGGCAAGAATTATACTGTTACGGACGATGAAAAGGCAGATGCTGACGGCATAATCCTCAGAAGCTTTAAAATGCATGATATGGAGCTTCCGAAGTCGCTTAAAGCGGTTGCAAGAGCAGGTGCCGGAACAAACAATATTCCGATTGACAACTGCACCGAAAAGGGCGTAGTTGTGTTTAACACTCCGGGTGCAAACGCAAACGCAGTTAAGGAGCTTGTAATTGCGGGACTTATGCTTTCGTCAAGAGATATTATAGGCGGAAACGCATGGGCAAATACACTTACGGGCGACGATGTTGCAAAGCAGGTTGAAAAGGGCAAGTCAAACTTTGCCGGAAACGAAATATCGGGAAAAACGCTCGGCGTAATAGGCTTGGGCGCAATAGGTATACTTGTTGCCAATGCGGCGCACGCACTCGGTATGGACGTTATCGGATACGACCCGTATCTCAGCGTACACAGCGCATTACAGCTTTCAAGACATATCAAATGCGTAAACGACCCGAAAGCGGTTTATGAGGCAGCTGATTACCTGACACTGCATATTCCGCTGACAGACGATACAAAGAATACAGTAAATGCCGAAACAATCGCTATGATGAAGGACGGCGTAAAAATTCTTAACTTTGCAAGAGGCGGTCTTGTAAATGCGGCTGACATAAAAGCGGCATTAAAGAGCGGAAAAGTAAGCAAATACGTGGTTGACTTCCCCGATGCGGAAACAGTAAACTGCGAGGGAATTATCGCTATTCCGCACTTGGGCGCATCAACCGAGGAGTCGGAGGACAACTGTGCCGTTATGGCGGCAGAGGAGTTAAAGGACTACCTCGAAAACGGAAACATCACAAATTCCGTAAACTGCCCGAATTGTTCGCTCCCCGACAGCGGAGTCGGCAGAATAACAATACTGCATAAGAATATCCCGAACGCAATCGCAAAATATACCGAGGCGCTCGGCAATGTAAATATATCGGGTATGATAAACAAATCGAAAGGCGATGTGGCATATTCGATTATCAACACCGATCACGAAATCCCCTCGGAGGCTGTTTCAAAGCTTGAGGGAATGGACAGCGTTATAACCGTTCGTGTTATTAAATAACTGCATATAATCTTTTATTCCTAATGAAGGAGCTGTGCAAAGCGTAATCGCTTTGCACAGTTCCTTTTATATTGCTGTGATAAGTTCTTTTTTTGCCTGTACACAGCATAGTAATAGCGTAGGGGGTGTAATAAATGGGAGATTGCATTTCAAAGCGTGACATTAACATAATGCTTGTTGTTTCGCTGTTTGTGCTTGCGGCAGGGATAGCTTTGGGCAGTGTTTACCTTATGAAATCCGACGCCAATGCGGACGCAGGACTCAGAAGCTATCTGACATCATATATTTCGGGTGCGCAGAACGGTATGGATAAAGCGGCGGTGATGAAAAAGGCACTCGGCAGAAATATGGTCTATCTGCTTTTGGTTTTTGTATCGGGATTTTTCCGTGCCGGTGCATTGCTTGCGGCATATGCAATAGTGAAAAAAGGCTTTGTAATGGGATTTACCGCCGCCGCCTGTATAAAGATTTTCGGCTTAAAAGGTATGTGGGTAACTGCCGCAATGCTGCCCGGAATAGCCGTTATGATACCGTCATTCCTTATATTTTCGTCAATTAGCACAGATTTGGCGCTTAATCCCGAAAAAAGACAAAAAAAAATTATAGTTTCTTATATTTTTTTTGCGTTTTTAATTTTAACTATATTTTGTGTAGCCGCAATCTGCGAGGGATACCTGACCACAATATTTATGAAATGGCTCTCGCCTAAATTAATACAATGATAAGATTAAATGCAAGCCGATACATATAGTGGAAGAAAAAAATCAAAAAAAAGACTATACAAATTCAAAATTTGTGGTATAATAAGAGTGTTGACATAAAAATGTAACAAAGAAGAAATATAACAGATATATTTTGAAGGGAGAAATGAAGTAATGCAGCAGACATATGTCGATGAGTATACCAGCTTTATGACAAATGTGCGCCACAAATCTGAGAATACGGTGGAGTCGTACGGGCGTGATATAAAGCAGTACATTACATATCTGAACAATACGGGCATTACGGATTTAACATCAGCAACAAAAACTACGGTATTATCATATCTTTTGGCATTGCAAAAGCAAGGACGTGCGGCGTCCACGGTATCGAGAACGCTTGCGTCGCTGCGTTCGTTTTACATATTTATGATACAGAGGGGTAATGC
>CAKSPN010000025.1 GCA_934481375.1 uncultured Clostridia bacterium | reverse complement strand
GATTAAGTGTCAGAAAAAGCTTGCAAAAAACAGGCAGATAAGAAACGCCGTGTCAAATAAGACAAGCTGGCTCGGCGGTAAAATCATCTGCGGAATTTGCGGAAGAACCATGACCACGATTAAAGGCAGAGTAAGCGGCGGTGAAGTGCGTAGATATTTTGTCTGCACGGGAAAAACGCATTTTAAGGACTGTAAAGGCACAAAAACCACTTTGTACGCCGAAAGTCTTGAAGATATGGTTTATGCTGAAATCGGCAAAAAGCTTGAAACGCTGAAAGGGGTAAAGTGCGGTAAAAGAAAAAGCCTGCCGATGGAACTTAACGAACTGAAAAATAAGCTTAAAACGGCAGAACTTGCCGAGCGGAAGATAGCAGACGTTCTGACAAGGACGGAGATAAATTCTGCTCTGCTTGAAATTCTGAATAAGAAAGCCGAAAAGCTTAAAGCGGATAAAGAGGAATTGCTTGCAAGAATAGCCGAAACGGAAAACGCCGAACCGACTGTCGATACCGCCCCGAAACTTTTAAAAAAGTGGAAAAACGCTTCTTTTGAGGAAAAGAGGGGAGTGTGCGGAATTATTGTAAACCGTATAATCATAGATGAGGAAGGCAATGCCGAAATTGTCTGGAACATATAAAAAAGTAAGGTTTGCTAAGCACTCCGAAAAACCTAACATACCTTACCATACATCAACCCTTACGGCTGATGTATATATTATATCATATCTCTTGACGATTTGCAAGAGGTCAAAGAGAATTTATTTATAAAAAATAATTCATTTTTGCTGTTGACTTATGCGGCAAAGGTGGTATAATAAAAATAATTTCTGAAAAAGGATATTTAAAACATTATGGACGAGTATTTGTATATCACATTAAGGCAAAAACCGCAGTTAAAAGACCGAGCCGCCGAATGGTTTCATTGCAAATGGGGCGTTCCGACAGCGGCGTACCTTGAATGTATGGAAGCCTATCTTGATATGAAAACGGAATACGGCTGGTATCTTTGCATGGACGGCGGCAAAATTATAGGCGGTTTGGGAGTAATCGAAAACGATTTTCACAACCGAAAGGATCTTACCCCGAATGTCTGCGCCGTTTACACGGAAGAAAATTACCGCTGTAAGGGTATAGCGGGACGTTTGCTTAATATGGTTACGGAAGATTTGAAGTCCAAAGCCGTAACTCCTGTTTATTTGATTACGGATCATATCGGCTTTTATGAAAGATACGGCTGGGAATTTTTATGTATGGTTCAGGGCGATAACGAACCTGATATGACAAGAATGTATATTCACAGATAAAACGGAGGTAGATTGAATATGAAAAAACCGTATATTGTTTGCCACATGATGACCTCGGCGGACGGTCGGATTGATTGTGCGATGACATCGCAGCTACCGGGTGTTGAGGATTATTATAAAACTCTTAACGCTTTGAATGTGCCGACGACAGTCAGCGGACGTGTAACGGCGGAACTTGAAATGGCAGAACCGGGAGCATTTAAAACGGTTGATAATACGCCTTTCGGCAAGGAAGGCTTTTCAAAAAAAGCAGACGCCGCAGGGTATGAAACGGTAGTGGATACCCACGGCAAACTGCTGTGGAATGATGCGGCGGGAATGGAAAAGCCGTATTTGATTATTACCTGTGAGCAAGTGCCGGCGGAGTATCTGCGCTATCTGGACGGGAAAAATATTTCGTGGATTGCCTGCGGAAGTGAGAAAGTTAATCTTGCACGTGCCGCAGAAATTCTTTTTGAAGAATTTGGCGTAAAGAGAATGGGCATTGTGGGCGGTGCGGCAATAAACACTGCATTTTTAAACGACGGACTTCTGGACGAAATAAGCATTTTGATAGGTGCGGGAATAGACGGAAGAACGGACATGCCGTCTGTGTTTGACGGACGTGAAATGAGCTTCCCTTTAACACATCTTAAACTTTTGGATGTTGAAAAATTCGACAGCGGTGCGGTCTGGCTGAGATACACTGCAAAATAAAGCGGACTGCAGTATATTTTACTGCAGTCCGTTTTATCGGTATCGTTATTTACTGAGCGGTGTCTTTTTTGTTAAACAAAAGCGTTATGCACCACAGTCCGGCAAGTCCCACAATCGTGAAAATTATGCGTGACAGCACCGACGCCTGTCCGCCGAAAAGAACGCCGACCAGATCAAATTTAAAAAGTCCTATCAAAAGCCAGTTTATTGCTCCGATAATGACAAGTATAAGAGAAACTTTATTCAAAGCACATCTTCCTTTCCGATATATTTACGGCTTGTACATTTATATTTTTGCCGCATATATAATATTTAAACATGGTAATATAAGTTATTTTTTTGATATATAATTTTATAGAAGAAAAACAGATGTGTTTTCGGAGGGGAAAATGGGGAGAATAAAGAAAATGTATTTGGCTGCCGTTTGCGCCGTGATTTTTGTGACGGTTGTTTTTGTTATGTTTGCGTCGGGGGCGGATGATGCGGAAAACATAAAATTTCTCAACGAATGCGGCTGGAGCGTTGAGAGCAGATATATAGAAAGCTCAGAGATAATCATTCCCGACCCGTTTGATAAGGTATACGAGAATTATAACAGGCTTCAGCTGCAATCAGGATTTGACTTGCGCCCGTACAAGGGAATGAAAGGAATGAGATATACTTACAGAGTGGTGAATTATCCGCTTGAAGTGAATGAAGAAGTACGTGCAAACGTTATCGTGATAGACGGCGAACCCGTCGGCGGAGATATATGCACGGTAAGCATAAACGGATTTATGCACGGGCTCAGAAAATAATATTGACAAACATTGCCGAACCGTGTATAATGAAATTACAGAACATAAGTTTTGTGAAAATTTTTATTCATTAAAAAGGGGGATTTATTAATGAACAGAGTGGAAATGAAAATGCTTGCAAAGCAGCAAATCAGCGGAAACATCGGTATATTGTTCGTATGCGCATTGATCGTTGGGGTTGTAGTTTCTGCTGCGAGCGGAATAACTTTCGGTATCGGCGGAATATTCGTTGCCGCACCTATGGAAATATCATTGTGCATGATATACCTCGGTTTGGCAAAAGGAACAAAACCGAAAGCAGGGGATGTTTTCAACGGATTTGAAGTTTTCGGCAAATCGGTGTGGCTGACGATTATCACATTATTCTTCGTATGGCTGTGGTCAATGCTTTTTGTGATTCCGGGTATAATAAAATCATACTCGTACGCAATGGCTCCGTACATACTGGCAGAAAACAATGATATGACGGCACGGGAGGCGCTTAATGAGAGCAAGAGAATAATGGACGGACATAAGTGGGAGTTTTTTGTACTTCAGCTGTCGTTCATACTTTGGATATTGCTCGGCTCGGTAACTTTCGGTCTTGCATACATTTATGTTACACCGTATATGAATATGACAGCGGTGAACTTCTATAACAGCATCAAAGCGCCTGCGGAACCCGTGCAGGAAGCAACGATTGCGTAATTTTGTAAATAAAAATATCTCTGAAAGCTTGCTTTCAGGGATATTTTAGATTGCAGGCAAACCATTTGAGGTTTGTCTGCTTTGTTTTAGGAAGTTTGAGGCGCTAACCTCAAGTTTAAATCATTTCCGGCGACAGGCGCGTCAGAACCGGCTAAAATCAAAAGCTTCAGATTTTGACACTTCAAAATCCAATCAACGGAACTTTTGATTTTTCATACAGTAGTTTTGAAAAAAGTGTTATATCACTTTTTTCGCCTGTCGGCAAGATTTTGTCGGCAGGCTCAGAGATATTTTTTATTTTTTCAAACTTTGCCACAGCGTCGGCAGAGCAGGCTCAAAATTCACGCCGTACCAGTGCGTTTTTGCGCAGTCGAGAGTCGCTTTTATGGAGTTTAACACAAAATCCACCGCAATGCGGCAAGCCTCGTCAAGCGGCTTGCCGAGGACAAGCGCCCCTGCGGCGGCGCTTGAAAACAAATCGCCCGTTCCGTGAAAACGTCCGTTTATGTTCTCTCCCATACAACAGCCGAAAACGTCCGTTTCACTGTCGTAAAACGCCGCGCCCTGTTCGCTGTCATTAAAGCTTACGCCCGTGAGAATAACCTTTTTCGCGCCTGTATTTGCAAGCTCACGCACAACGTCCTTTGCACGCTTTTCGCTGTATTTTCCGCCGTCATAGTCAAATCCGAGCAAAAGTGCCGCCTCTGTCATATTGGGCGCTATAACGTCCGCCGTTTCGCACAAGGATTTCATTTCTTCGGCAAATTCGGGCGTAAATCCGGCATACATTTTTCCGTTGTCGCCCATAACGGGGTCGACAAACACCGACGCAGTGCCGAAATCCTTAAATAAATTTTTCATTATCTGTATTTGCCGTATCGAGCCGAGGTATCCCGTATATATCGAGTCAAATGCTATATTGTATTTTTTCCAGTGCTCCGTTATCGGCACTATATCCTCGGTAAGATCACGGTATGTATAATCCTTAAATCCTCCCGTGTGCGTGGAAAGCACCGCCGTGGGGATTACGCAAGCCTCGATGCCCATTGCCGAAAGCACCGGCAGAGCCGCCGTAAGCGAGCATTTGCCCACACATGATATATCCTGTACAGTCAAAATTTTCTTTAATTCCATTTGTATCACCTTCTTATATTATAAACAGCAAAACGGAAAAAAACAATATCCAAAAAGTAAAAATTGTGTTGCAAATTATGGAAGGGTAGTGTATAATATGTATGAAGGGCTGATTTTAAGAAAGAAAGGAATGATATTATGAAAAAAATAGTATCGACTGTTATTGCGGCAGTTATGGCGCTGTCTGTTATGCCGGCGTATGCGCAGGACGGAAAAACAGCGGAGTTTCTTAAAACAGTGAAGGATAGGATAGAAATTCCGGCGGCGCTTGAAAAATTTGAAAGCAGAGTAAGCGAGGACGAGGACGGTGCGCTGTACCGTTTTGAATGGTCGTCCGATAACGAGTATGTGACGGTTAATTGCAATGATGAAAAGGTAATAACCTATTACAATCACTACAAAGAAGAAAAACGGGAGGAAAATGATGAACCGTCATTCCCGAAAACCGACAGCGAAAGTCTGCGTAAAATTGCGGAAGCTTTTGCGGTTAAGGCAAATCCGAACGCAGAATTTAAAGTAACGGGCGAAAATAATGATTTGTACGGAAAGCGTGCGTTCTTTAATATTCAGCGTACCGAGGACGGAACAGATATAGCCGGGGAAAATGGTTATATTGAAGTGAATACGGAGGATATGTCGGTAACGAGTATGCGTTTCCCGTATTCAAAAATTACCGCATTTGACGGCAAAGGCGCAGAGTACAAAACAGAGGACGAAGCAAAATCGGCATTTACCGAAAAGCTTGGCTTTAAAATGGTATACCGGGGCTATTACAAGGATGGAAAGCAGCACTTCTTCCCGGCATACATAAACGACAACGGCAGTAAATACATAAGTGCGGTTACGGGCGATGTGTTCGAGTATGAGCCGCAGCCTGTATACAGAGGCTTGAGAAACGAGGCTGCGTCGTCAGCAAAGGACGCAGGCGGCGGCAGCAATTTTACTCCTGCGGAGCAGGCGGAACTTGATAAGATTGCAGGATTGCTTTCAAAGTCGCAGATTGAAAGCAAAATCCGCTCAAACGGCGTTGTGACAATTCCGAAATCATATAAAATGACGGGCATATCGCTTGAAAGAATGTTTGAGGACGAAAACGTATACCGCTACAGCCTTACATTCTCGGACGATGAAAATTATATAAGCGCGCAGGCAGACGCAAAAACGGGCGAGATATACAATATAAGCGCTTACGGCGACCGGGAGGAGCTTAAAGACGCCGATCAAAAGACAACGGAAAAGACCGTTGCGGCATTAACTCCGTCGATAAGCGGCAAGTACAAGTTTGACGGCAAGCAGATGTCCAGATACGAAAACGGCATTACGGTTTACGGCGATTGCGCGCGTGTTTATACCGATAAGAACGGTAAGGTTAAAAGCTATTACATAAACTACACGCTAAACGGAGAATTTCCGTCGGTTAACAACGCTTTAAGCGCAGAAGAAGCGGCGAAAAAGTTCTTTGAATATGCAGGTTACAGCAAGAAATATCTTTTAAATAAAGATAAAAAAGCATACCTTGTATATGATTTTGACAAAACTGTTACTCTTAATGCGCTTACGGGCAAAGCGGTCGGCTATGACGGCGAAGAAATCAAGGACGCCGAGTACAAGTACAGCGATATAGATAACCATTACGCAAAGGAGTATATAGAAAAGCTTGCACAATACGGAATAGGTTTTTCGGGCGGTGAATTTAAGCCGAACGCATATATAACCGAAAAAGAATTCAGCGAGCTTACGGGATTTTTGCATATATATAACGGCGGCGGAGAAGATGTTTTGCTGACACGTGAAAATGCGGCAATAGACCTTGTAAAGGCAATCGGACTTGACGGTGCGGCAAAATATAACGACATATTTGTACAGCCGTTCAACGATGTTGTGCAGAACAAAGGATACATTGCAATCCTTAAAGCAATGGGCATATTCGGCGGAGATGAGAACGGAAACTTCAATCCCCAAAATAATCTTACCAGAGGCGAAGCTGCGGTAATGATTTACAAATATCTCAGCAGATAAGCAATGATTACAAAAGGCAATCCGAAAGGGTTGCCTTTTCTTGTGCATATAGCCGAAATAAGAAAAAAACGAAAAAACTTCTTGACTTTAGTGTAGTAAAGTGTTAAAATGATAAAGAAATCAAGAGAAACACCGCAATGTGCGGTACAGGGAGGATAAGGATTATGAAAAAAATTATTTCGGTAATACTGGCGGCAGCCGCACTTGTAACAATGACGGCTTGCGGAGCAAAGAAAACGGAAACTGCGTCCGATATGGATTACATAAAGGACAAGGGAAATATGGTTATCGGCTACACACTGTTTGCACCGATGAACTATATGGAAAACGGAGAGCTTATAGGCTTTGAAACAGACCTTGCAAAGGCTGTATGCGAAAAGCTCGGCGTTGAGGCAAAGTTCCAGGAAATCAACTGGGATTCAAAGGAAATGGAGCTTAATTCAAAGACTATCGACTGTATCTGGAACGGTATGACGATTACGGACGAAAGAAAAGAAAATATGTCAATATCGGAACCGTATATGGGAAACAGACAGGTTATCGTTGTTAAGAAAGACAAGGCGGGCGCTCTCGGAAACAGTCTTGACGGCGCAAAGGTAGTTGCGGAAGCAGGTTCGGCAGGCGAAGAAACCGCAAAGAGCGACAGCTTGTTTGAAAAGGCTGAATTTACGGCAGTGGATTCACAGGCAAAGGGTCTTATGGAGGTTAAAGCCGGAGTAAGCGACGCCGTTGTGCTTGAATATATAATTGCGCTCGGTTCGGTAGGCGAGGGAACCGATTACAGAGATTTAACAATAATCGACAAGAACTTTGAAGAAGAAGAATACGGAATAGCATTCAGAAAAGGCTCGGACGTAACCGCAAAGGTAGACGAGGCTGTTAAGGAGCTTGCGGCTGACGGTACGTTAAAGCAGATTGCAGACCGTTATAAGCTCACGGATTTATTGCTTATAAAATAATTGCCGTAAGGCAGCCGCTGTCGGTTAATTCCGACGGCGGCTTTTTGAGGCTTGAAAGGATAAAACAATTATGGAACAGATTATTGCGTTGTTTGCGGGTTTTGAGCAAAACCTGATTATATTTGCCGTTACGCTGATTGCGGCAATCCCGTTGGGACTTATAATCTCCCTGGGAACAATGTCAAAATTCAAACCGATACGGTGGCTGCTTAAAACCTTTGTGTGGATAATAAGAGGTACGCCGCTTATGTTACAGCTTTTTGTAGCGCTTTTTGCACCGGGACTTATAGGAGCGCATTTCGGATTTAACGTAACTCCGCTTTCGAGAATGGGTTCGACTCTGACGGCGTTTATCATAAACTATGCGGCGTATTTTTCAGAAATATACCGAGGCGGTATAGAAAGTATCCCCAAGGGTCAGTATGAGGCAGGTCAGGTACTCGGAATGACGCGCACCCAGGTATTTTTTAAGGTAATACTTATGCAGGTCGTAAAAAGAATTATAGCGCCTATGGGCAATGAAATAATAACGCTTGTAAAGGATACGTCGCTTGCGAGAGTTATCGGCGTTGTGGAAATTATAATGTATGCCGAGCGTTTTTCAAAACAGGGTCTTATATGGCCGCTGTTCTCAACGGGACTTTTCTTCCTTGCAATGTGTGGAATACTTACACTGCTCCTGAACTACACGGAAAAGAAATTTAATTATTATAAGGCCTGAGGTGAAAACAATTATGCCAATTCTTGAAGTAAAAAACATAAAAAAAAGCTTCGGCAAAACTGAGGTGTTAAAAGGCGTCAGCTTTTCAATGGAACAGGGTGACGTTATAGCGATAATAGGCTCGTCGGGCAGCGGAAAAACAACGCTTCTGCGCTGTATCAATTTTCTTGAAACAGCTACAAACGGTCAGATATACGTTGACGGCGAGCGCATATTTGACGCCGATAAAAATGAAAAGCTTACCCAAAAGGAACTGCGCCGCCGTCAGCTGAATTTCGGAATGGTGTTTCAGCAGTTCAATCTGTTTCCGCAGTACAGTGCAATAGATAATGTAACTCTTGCACCGCTCCTTATGGCAAAATCACGTCCCGACTATGCGGCAAACAAGAAAAAGATACATTCGGAGATTGTGTCCGACGCAAAATCTCTGCTCGAAAGAGTAGGACTGGGCGAAAAACTGGATAATTACCCGTGCGAATTGTCCGGTGGACAGCAGCAGCGTGTGTCTATAGCACGTGCGCTTGCGCTTAATCCGAAAGTGCTGTTCTTTGATGAGCCGACATCGGCGCTCGATCCGGAGCTTACGGGCGAAATTTTAAAGGTAATAAAGGACCTTGCGGCAAAGCACGTAACAATGGTGATTATAACGCATGAGATAGAGTTTGCCAAAAACGTTGCGGACCGTGTAATTTTTATGGACGGCGGAGTTGTGCTTGAGGAGGGAACACCGCAGGAGGTTATAGATAATCCGCAAAATCGCCGTACAAAAGAGTTTTTAAGTAAAATGTTGTAATCTAATGCAAAAAAATCTTATAAACTTGTAACAATATTTATCATAATGTAAATTAATGGTTATAATTCTGCACCCATATAGGTGCAGAATTTTTTTATGGAAGGCATATAATATTATACATAATATGTATAATTGCTTATCATTTTTTATATAACCTGCTTTTTCGACAAGTTATATACCGAAATGATGACATTATAATAAAAAAGTGGAAAAAAATTAAGTTTTTTTTGCAAAACCTCTTGATTTTATTTCCATAATATGGTATTATTTGTATATTGGAGGGAAGAAAAACTTCTCTGAATATAAATAAATGGCAATATGCTGAAGGGGGAAATTCAATTGAACAACAAAAAAACAGTATTGATTGCAGACGATAACGGCAATTTAACACATGAGTTGGCTGCATATATAAATATGCAGCCTGACATGATAGCGCCTGCAGTTGCGGAAAACGGAGAGGAAGCATGGGGCTTAATCAAAGAGCTTAAACCCGATGTGCTTATCCTGGATATGGTTATGCCCAAACTGGACGGTATGAGCGTTTTGAAACGTATGAAAAACATATCACCCAAGCCGGTAATAATAGCATATTCGGTAAGCGCTCTGCAGAAAACCATCGAAACCGCTTCAAATCTCGGCGCTGATTACTATCTGTTAAAGCCGCAAAGCTGTGAAACTGTAGCCGATACTATCCGTGAGCTGACAAAACCCGAAACGGCGGCGTCAGCGTCTTCATCGCAGAAGAAAGAGGTAGACCTTGAGGCGCTTGTAACCGAATTTATACATGAGCTGGGCGTACCGGCGCATATTAAGGGTTATCAGTACATCAGAACGGCTATAATGATGGTAGTTGAGAATATGGATATGTTGAATTACATAACCAAACAGCTCTATCCGGATATTGCTCATGCCTACAACACAACGGCAAGCCGTGTGGAACGCGCCATAAGACATTCGATTGAAGTTGCATGGACAAGAGGCAAGCCCGAAACAATGAATGAAATCTTCGGATATACCATTCATACCGGAAAAGGCAAGCCTACCAACTCTGAGTTTATAGCAATGGTTGCTGACAGAATACGTTTGCAAATCAAAGAGTGTAAAACAAAAGAGTTCTTTTGAAGGATCCCAAAAACAAAGCAGACAAACTGAACGGTTTGTCTGCAGTCCAAGGCTGTGCCGTCGGCACAGCTATTTTACCGCCTGTCGGATCAGACAGGCGGTATTTATCATTTATCCTACGGGTACGGTGTCGGTTTTTTTCGTTTCTTTTTTGGGAAAAACTTTGTCAAATTCATCTTCGCGCTTCATATTTTCAAAAGCGACTGACATCATAAGTTTTATTCTGTTAAGCTGATTAACCTCGCTCGCACCGGGGTCATAGTCGACGGCAACGATATTTGCCTGCGGATACTGTCTGCGCAGTTCCTTTATCATCCCCTTGCCCGTTACGTGATTTGGCAGGCAGGCAAACGGCTGAACGCATACAATGTTCGGCACGCCCCTGTTTATAAGCTCTATCATCTCGCCCGTCAAGAACCAACCCTCGCCCGTGCAGTGCCCGAGCTGGAGTACGCTTTTCGCTCCCTCGGCGATTTCCGCAATGTGTCCGGGTGCTCTTGAGGCAAATTTCGGATTTGCCTCCATAACCTTCTTTGCGTGCTTTCTGAAGCTTTCAATTCCCATAATTGCAAGATTGCAAAGCCGTGCGGTCGACGCCTTTGTGCCGAGATTGTCACGCTTGAAATTATTGTTGTACAGGCAGTACAGCATAAAATCGGCAAGCCCCGGCATAACAGCTTCTCCGCCCTCCGACTCTATTACCTCAACAATGTTGTTGTTTGCATCGGGGTGGAACTTTACAAGTATTTCCCCGACAACTCCGACACGCGGCTTTCTTATGCTCTCGTCAATCGGTATTGCGTCAAAATCGGCGATTATCTCATCAATTACCTTTTTCAGCTTTAAGTTTTTCTTGTTGTTGGTCAGTAAATCATTGTACAGGCGCTTGAGCCACTTGTTGTAGACTTTGTTTGTCTGTCCTATGTTCACTTCATAAGGGCGCACACGCATCGTAACAGCCATAAGCAAATCGCCCCACGTACACGCCTTTAAAAGTCCGCTCACAAGCTTCGGCGTTATTTTAAAGCCGGGGTTTCCCTCAAGTCCCGAGACGTTTAAGGATATTACGGGAACCTGTGGATACCCTGCCTCTTTGAGCGCTTTTCTGATAAACGCAATGTAGTTTGTGGCACGGCAGCCGCCGCCCGTCTGTGTTATCATAACGGATGTGTTGTTTGCGTCGCATTTACCGCTTACAAAGGCGTTTATAAGCTGACCCGTAACCATAATTGACGGGTAGCAGGCATCGTTGTTTACGCTCTTTAAGCCTGCCTCGACATCCTCTGCGGAGGCATGCGGCAGAACTACCGCATTGTAGCCGCACGAGCGCATAACCGCCTCGAACATACCGAAATGCGTCGGCGACATCTGCGGGAAAATAATCGTATGGCGTTTCTTTTCCTCTTTGGTGAATTTAACACGGTTTACTGTGTAATCCTCTATTTTGTGCGGCATAAATCCGCTTTCCGCTCTCTCGGTAACAGCCGCTTTGAGCGAACGTACACGTATTCTTGCCGTGCCGAGGTTGGAAACTTCGTCAATTTTAAGCGTTGTGTAAATGCGTTCATGCGATTGCAGTATTTCCTGCACCTGGTCGGTTGTAACGGCGTCAAGACCGCAGCCGAAAGAGTTAAGCTGTATAAGCTCAAGGCGGTTGTTTTTGATTACCTCCGCCGCCGCTTCGTAAAGGCGTGTGTGATACGCCCACTGGTCAACAACACGTATATCACGCTGTAAATGCCCCAAATGCGCCACGCTGTCCTCCGTAAGCACGGCAAAACCGAGCGAATTTATCATATCGGGTATGCCGTGGTGGATTTCGGGGTCGATGTGATACGGTCTGCCTGCAAGGACAATGCCACGCTTGTCGTGTTCTTCAAGCCATTTTATCGTTTCCTCGCCCTTTTGCCTTATGTCGCTTTTGTATTTCTGAAGCTCATCAAATCCGATTTCGGCGGCTTTCGATATTTCATCGGCAGTTACCCCGAAACTCTTGAGAGCCTTGCACATCTGCCGTTTGAACGACGGCTTATCCGCAAGATTTATAAACGGATAAATGAATTTTATGTCGGGACGGCGCACAACGTCCATATTGTTGTATATTACCTCGGGGTATGAGGTAACCATAGGACAGTTGAAGTGGTTGCCTGCGTCCGAATACTCTATCTGCTCGTAAGGTATGCAGGGGTAGAAGATAGTCTTAATTCCCTTGTCAATCAAATCCTGTATGTGACCGTGTACCAGCTTTGCCGGATAGCACGCACTTTCGGACGGGATAGAGTCGATACCTTTTTCGTACAGCTTGTGTGTGCTTCTTCCCGATATTTTAACCGCAAATCCGAGCGAGGTGAAAAACGCCGCCCACAGCGGATAATTCTCGTACATATTAAGCACTCTCGGCAAGCCTATAACGCCCCGTGGCGCATCGTCTGCCTTAAGCGCCTTGTAATTAAAGGCACGCTTGTATTTGTAATCGAATAAATTCGGCAGTTCATTTTTCGATTTTTCAATGCCCGCTCCTCTTTCACAGCGGTTTCCCGAAATAAAGCTTCTGCCGTCGCCGAAAGTGGTTATGGTAAGCTGACAGTGGTTGCTGCACTTTTGGCATCTTGTGAGCGAGGTTTCAAACGAAAAGCTGTCAAGCTCGTCTTCCGCAAGTATGTCACAGCGTTCACCCTTGTAATTATCCTTTGCGATAAGCGCACTTCCGAACGCACCCATAAGTCCGGCTATATCGGGACGGACAACGTTTTTGCCCGTCAGCAGTTCAAAACAGCGCAGAATAGCATTGTTGTTGAACGTACCGCCCTGTACAACTATATTTTCGCCCATAAGCGACGGGTCACGCAGTTTGATTACCTTGTAAAGCGCATTTCTGACTACGGAATACGACAGTCCAGCGCTTATGTCGCCGACCGTTGCGCCCTCTTTCTGAGCCTGCTTGACACGTGAGTTCATAAATACGGTACAGCGTGTACCGAGGTCAACGGGACTGTCCGCCTTCATTGCCTCCTCCGAAAAACTTTCGGCGTCAAGTCCGAGTGATTCCGCAAATGTCTGTATAAACGAACCGCACCCCGATGAACACGCCTCGTTAAGCATTATCGAGTCGATAACGCCGTTTTTGATTTTCATACATTTCATATCCTGACCGCCGATGTCGATAACAAAATCAACGCCGGGGGAGAAGTGGTTTGCCGCTTTGTAATGCGCAATAGTTTCTATTTCTCCGCAGTTTATGCGGAATGCCTGTTTCAGCAAAAGCTCGCCGTAGCCTGTGGTACAGGCATTAGCTATATATGCGTCCTTTGGGAGTTTTGCGTATATGTCACGGAGAATGTCAACGCCCTTTGCAATCGGACTTCCCTCGTTCTTTCCGTAATACGTGTATATTATTTCATCGTTTTCGTTTATAAGCACCGACTTAATCGTGGTGGAACCGACGTCAAGACCGAGAAATACTGCGCCGTGCGCATCGGCTATATCACTGCGCTTTGCAATATGTCCTGCATGGCGGCTGAAAAATTCATCTTTGTCGCCGTCTGTTTTAAACAGCGGCTCCATACGTGTTATTTCGGCATCCGTGCCTTTTGAATTTTTCAGACTTTCCGTTAATGCGGCGATGTCCGTTTCGGTTTCGTCGCACATAAGCGCCGCACCGAGCGCAACGAAAAGCTGTGCGTTTTCGGGTGTGGTAAATGATTTTGCCCTGTCACGGAGCGTGTCCTCAAACTGCCTTCTTAACTGCGGAAGAAAATGCAGAGGACCTCCGAGAAAAACTATGTTTCCCTTTATGGGACGTCCCTGGGCAAGTCCCGAAATAGTTTGCGTAACAACCGCCTGCAGAATTGATGCTGCAACGTCCTCCTTTGCCGCACCCTCGTTAAGGAGCGGCTGTACGTCCGACTTTGCGAACACGCCGCACCGTGCCGCAATGGGGTATATAATCTTGTGTTTTTCGGCAAGCGCATTAAGACCGTCGGCGTCGGTTTTTAATAGTATCGACATCTGGTCGATAAACGACCCCGTTCCGCCGGCGCAGGTGCCGTTCATACGCTGTTCAAGTCCGCCGGAGAGGTATAGTATTTTTGCGTCCTCGCCGCCAAGCTCTATTACAACGTCCGTTTCGGGGAGAAATTCCTTAATAGCCGTCTTGTTCGCTATTACCTCCTGAACGAACGGCAAGCCGAGCATTTTTGAAAGCAAAAGTCCGCCCGAACCCGTTATAACCACGCTGAATTTATTGTCCTTTACCGTATCGCCCACTTCGCCGAAAAGCTCCGCAACGGTACTTTTTATGTCCGAAAAATGACGTCTGTATTCCGAAAACAATACTTTTTTGTTATCGTCAAGCACAACCACCTTTACCGTGGTCGAGCCTACGTCTATTCCCATGTGTAATCTGTTCATTATTGCCTCCTTGCAGGGGTAACCCCTGTTATAACAATCCTATTATATTATAGTGTTTTTATGCAGATTAGTCAATAGGAAAAAACGCCGAAAAATGACACGGCTTGACAAAAAACGAGCAAAATGGTAGAATGGGTTTTAATAAAATTATTAAAAGGTTGGCGGAGAACGGTGAATAAGAGGAAAGAAGAATTTCTCGAATGTGAGAAATTATGGATATTTGTTTTAATGATAGTCGTGGGCGGCTTTCTCGGCGCATACACGTTTGTGCTTAAAGGCGGTGTTTTCTGCAATGCGCAGACGGCGAATTTCGTAATGCTTGCGGTACAGATAGGCGAAAGAAATTGGGGGAGAGCGCTGTATTTTATCATTCCCATATCGGCGTATCTTTCGGGAGCGATACTATCGGAATTTCTCCCGAAGCATATCAATAATCTTGAAATACTCCGGTGGGAAACGTTTTTTGTGGGATTTGAAATGCTCTGCATTTTTGCTCTCGGTTTTGTACCCGATAACTCTCCGCCGCAGATTTGCCAGGTTTCGATTAACTTTATTGCGTCAATGCAGTACAATACGTTCAGGCAGGCGGAAAAGGTTTCAATGGCGACAACATTCTGCACAAACCATCTGCGGCAGATAGGCGTAAACCTTGTAAAGTGGTGCAGAAAAAGGGATATAGAGGTCAAGGATAAGCTTATAAAACATCTGATTATGCTTGTTGCGTTTGTTATCGGCGGAATAGCGTCTACGGCGCTTTGCATAATATTCAAGGGAAAAGCAATATGGTTTGCGGAAATTCCGCTTTTTGTCGCATTTATCGACCTGCTTTATGCGGATTTGAGTTATGAGAAAGACAAAATCCACACAGTCCCTCACGGACATTAAATTCCGCATCTTGCACATATGCCACATGGCAGTAGCAAGCCCCTGCCCTACGTCGTGTGGTTTTCGCCAACCCGTAGGGGTCGATGCCCTTCATCGACCCAAAATGGTATTTAAAAAGGAATGATTTTTATGATTACAATATGGCATTTGGAATTATTGCAATATTATTTGGAATTATAACTATAGCATATAGTAACCAAATTGGTTCAATATTCAGAATAATAATAGGATTATGGATAATGTATAGC
>CAKSPN010000024.1 GCA_934481375.1 uncultured Clostridia bacterium | reverse complement strand
GACGGATTTTCAAATACTGACAGCTACAGCATTATGTATACTTTCGACAGAGGTTATTATGCAGATATAACCCCGTGTATTTATCTTGACGATGTATCTTTTAAAAAGAATGTTGTGCCTGATGGAAAGAAATTAAGCTTAAACATAGACGAGACTGTAACGATAAATACTTTGACAGATAAGTTTTACGGAGGTGTTGCCGCACCATGGGAGGACGATCCGACAACAAACGAATCGCCTTTAACGCAGACAGGTATAAGAGGATACTTCTATCCGGATGGTACTTTAAACGACAAATTGCTGGAGGATATTTCCGATTACCCGATAAAGCATATTCGCTATGGCGGAACACTTTTGAAATGGCGGGAAATGCTTGGAGCTTTTTCGGAAAGGAAACCTTATGAATATCAAATAACCGATACGCTGACAAAAACTCTTACGGCAAAGTACAGCTTTTTCGATTGCGTAAAATTCTATAATGCATTAAATGCCGATACTGCATACACATATGTTGTAAATATTGCGGAAGATCCCGCAGAAGTGAAAAAGATGGTAGAGTGTTATATCGGCGAAGGTGATACGGATGGCGATGGAACCGATATGACGGAAATAAGAAAAAGTGAAGGTATAGAAGCTCCGATTAACGTTGAAGTCTGGGAGTTGGGTAACGAGTCGGATTCTGAGGGCCAAGGCGGCTGGACTGTGGATAACTATATTGCAAAATGTAAGGAGCTTATACCTGCAATAAGAGCCGTAGACCCCGATGCTGTAATAGCAGTTCATGAAAAGACCAGTCAAATGGGGTATGGCAATCAGTATGAGCAAAACAGTTATTGGCATAAACAGGTATTATCGGAACTGGGCAATGATATTAATTATTTGGTAATGCATGAATATTATCCGAGTAATAATATAGTAACCTGCCTGGAAAAACATGTATGGAGAATTGAAAATGACATTAAGGAAATTACGGGAAACAATAAGGTTAAAATATATATGTCAGAACATGCAAACGGTAAAAATGTATATGAATTCGGCGACAATGCATGGGACAGTGAAATAAGGTATCAGGTGTCGTCTCTTGGAGGCGTAATCGATGATGCGGAAGCGTTTAATCGCATGAGCAATTATCCATTGCTTGAAAGAGCAAATTCTTTCTTTAGTATAAATACAGGTGCATGGGCCTCTACATACTATGATAAAGATAACAATAAGACCTATAAGACTCTTATGTATGATTTGCTCAAATTGTATACGGAAAATGGCGTGGGTGATGTTGTAAAGAGCGAGTTTGACGGATATAATCTGCTTGAGAACGGCGCGCATAGTGCGATGGCGGTAAGAAACGGTGATGAGCTTAACGTCTTCATAACAAACAGGAGTGCAGCGGGTTTTGATATAAATCTGCAGACAAATGAGGCTTATTATATAAAATCCAAGACCGTAATTTCAGGAGATTCATTAAATGACTATCATTCGCTTTTGCACAATGATGAGAATTACAAAATGACGGAATATTCAGAATACAAATTTGATTCCCCCTCAAATAGCATTACAATTGATCCGTTATCTGTAACAATGCTCACACTTGTAAATGAAAGCTACATAAATAAGATGTTCAGCGCTGATGTAAAAACGTCAGCCGCAGGCAAGCCGGTGTATACGGTATCCGCAAATATGGGTAAGGAATTCGCAGGAAAAGATATAAGCGCTTCGTTGGTAAAGGACGGCGTAACCATAGATACAATTAATAAGAAAGCAGATGCTTCGGGAAAGGCGGCGTTTGATTTTGAATCAAATGTCAGCGGGGACGGAGTATATGACGAAATACGATTCGGAACAAGCGTTCGGACTGTGACTTTCCCGGAGGTTATGACTTTTGAAAATCTTATAACAGGCGATGGAGCGCCGCAGTACGGAGAATATTACATATATCATCAGGAATGGATTGATAAGCAGAACGATGCGTGGAAGGCAGAGAATGACGTTCCGAGAAGATATGTAAATAATGGCGCGTCATATAAAGGAAATGTTGCTCAGAACATTATGATCCCCGAGGGCGATTTGTATGAAAATCAGTATGACAGTGAGGGAACGCTGCTTCATCCCGAAAAGGATAATCAGGCGGTAGACAGAGGAATTTGGAGCGACTATGGCGAGAACTGGAGCAAGCTGAGCCGAAAGCTTAAGAGATATACTAAGGAAGAAGGAAATACAATATACCCCGGCGGGCTTGAAGGATTCAGCGCCGTAACGGAAAAGCATCAGTATCTGGCGGCTCTCACTCAAAGAAATACCGGAAAACTTGTAAACGATTTGCAGGTTATAGACGAACCGGGAAATGACAATAACGATGTTTTGTGTATGAATCCGTTCACCGATAAATGGTCAATGTTCGGAAAAAGCAATATTGATTTAACGGGAACAACTCTTGCGGAAGCAAGAATATACACCAAGGACATAAAAACGGAGGAAGTTTCGGATTCGCGTCTGACAATTAACATTATTAAAAATGCTACATTTGATAAAATATCGGATACGTACGACTGGAATTTGGTTAATGTTATTGATGTGTGGAATAACGGATTGAACGGAGCAAATGCGGCAGGATATGACGCCGTTACGTTTAACTGGGACCAAAAGGTATATCTAGGAAGTCCGGAAAGCGGAGTATACGTTTGCGATTACGATGAGGGACAGTGGTATGACGTAAAGTATTATCTTGATTTAAGCGACGCCGAACATCCCAAGAATATTGTAATTATATATAATTCAAACGGAGAACAGATAGGCTATAAGGAAGCGGAGATTATTCTTAATGAGAATAACAGCAAGCCGCATTTCAGAATTAAAGAGAATAAGACAGAGTATTCTATGCTGAACTTTGACGGATTTTCAAATACTGACAGCTACAGCATTATGTATACTTTCGACAGAGGTTATTATGCAGATATAACCCCGTGCGTTTATCTTGACGACGTATCATTCAGAAAAAATGTTTTGCCGGAAGAAGATACCGGAAGAATTAACATAGCAGCTGAAAAGAACGAATCGGGTATGCTTACTTCCGCAATTATAGAAAACACTACGGAAACGGCATTGGCCGGAACGGCAATAGTCGCTGTGTATAATGCAGATGACTCACTTGCAAAAATGTTTATTGACAGAAACGTAAATGTGGCAACAAATGCACAGCATCAAATGACAATTTCGGCAGAAGGCTATGCGCTTGCAGCCGGTCAGAAAGTTAAAGCGTTTGTATGGGATAATCTTGCGTCATTACTGCCTGTTACAAAAGTATTTAATCTAAAATAATAATGATATTGGCGGAGAGAGTTTATCTCTCCGCCGAAAATAAATATATGTAATTGAAACAAAAAACAATTAGAACATTATCGGAGGAACACAATGAAAGGAAAGAAATCGCTTGCTGCAATATTAGGGATTTTGACGCTATTTAACGCTGCAGCTATAAGCGCCAAAGAATTGAATTTGACAATTAATGAAGATAAGGTGCTAAAGTACTCAAATCCCGAATTGTTTGGGATGGGCTTTGCGCTTGATGTCGGTTATTTATCAACCAATTCAATATATCTGGAAAAGAGAACAGAATTGGTAAGAGATTTTAAAAATTTTCCGTTTCCGCTTGCCAGAACGGCAATAGGCTGTGACGGGAGCTGGAAAACGGGAATGGGCAGTTGGGGCGAGAGAAAACTTGATTTGGCTTTGCGTGATCCGTTTAAGCAGGCCGCAATGACAGTTTGTAACCCATCGAATGTGCTGGATTGGCTGAAAACCATAAGAATGATAGATCGTGATACGGAATTTGTTTTGGGCGTAAACGTTACGGGAGACACATATGAGAATATGGCAGACTTGGTGGAATTGTGCGCAGGAGATCCGAAAGAAAATGTAAACGGCGGCGTGAATTGGGCTGAGGAAAGAGTGAAGTATGTTGGCGAGGAGGAACCCTTCGATATAATCTGGGAAATCGGAAATGAAACAGATTTTCTATATGATCGAAAAGGGTTTGTTGAAACCGGTGAGAAAAATTACGTCAGTCCGTCGGCATATGTGGAAATCTGCAAAAGAAGTATAGGTGCAATACGTTCGGTTGATCCTGATGCAAAAATAATGGCGCATGTTATGACAAATCAGTCAGATCCGGCAACTCTAAATTATCCGTTACTGCTGTTAAAGGAAGTAGGTAATGAAATAGACTATTTTGCTATTCATACATATTATTGGGATCATGGAGTTGTACCCAATGCCGAATTACCGGTGGTAAATATTTCAAAGCAGATTTATGATATGACCGGTTCGGACCGAATAAAATTCATTTATACGGAGCATGGAATACGTGACGATGGACGTGTATTGCAGGCTTTCCTTGATTACTCGGATTTTTACAACAGATTTATAATAAATCCGTATATGTATGGCGCAAATCTGTTCTGTTTTGAACCGCACACATCTTCGAATCAGTGGGTTGCATATTATGTTGAGGATGGAAAATTTGTACCTAATCCCGGAATGGAATTAATGAAAATGTATTACAATAATGCAGTCGGCGACGCATTGGACTTTAAACTTGACGGATATAATTTCCATGAAGCAACAGATGTTACCGCCGCAGTGGTAAAGACAGAGACGGGAATAAATATATTCTTCACCAATTATGATGAGAAAGAGGACAGTACCACAATTTTATTGCCGGAAAATGAGAAGTATAAAATTGTTTCAAAGACAGTAATGACGGGCGACAGCCTGGACGCTAAAAACGATGCGGGAATAAAACAAATAAGTACAACGGAAACAAAATATACAAGCAATATGCCGGTTAAGTCCGTTGAAATTCCGAAAATATCAATTACCATGATAAAACTGGAGGAAATAAAGTGAAAAAAGACAGAGTATATTTTAAGACTATCGCAATTTTTGCAATGCTTGTAATGGTTTTTAATACTGCGTCAATAGTAAAAGCGGCAAGCGAAAAGGAAGAAATTTTTAACCAAACCATACTTTTGCCGGAAAAGACATACAACACCGTAAAGCAGAATTTTACAACAGTTGATTTGCGTAAATATACCAACAGAAGCTTTATTGACGAGGTTGAAGGCGATGGTCAGGGGGGTTGGTCAGACGCAGGCAGCGGCAATGATTTTCGTGACTTTACGTTTAGAGGAATGACTGAGTTTAAAGGAGTACCGTTTGATATAATTGAACCGGACGACAACAATAATACATCATGTATAGTCTTAAGGGGAAAAGCAAAAGCTGAATTGCCCGTGTCAATGGAGGTTGATGTAAATAAAACTGCCGCCGGAATATATTTTTTACACTGCTCTGATACAAACAGCGGCAAGTTTCAGCAGGAAGCAACATATACGTTAAATTACGATGACGGCACTTCGGCGTATATGAACATTCTTGACCAGGAACATATTTTTAACTGGTGGGGAACAGCGCAGGCGGCGTTTTGTCAAACTGCTTGGAAGGGTATAAAGACCCAAGGCTATTATACCACAATAAGCTGCGGAATTTTTGCGATGAGTAATCCGTATCCCGAAAAGGTTATTAAAAGTATAACAATGGAAACTGTCAGCGGCGGCTCAAAAGCTTTTGTTATGGTTTTGGGAATAACTCTTACCGACAGCGGTCCGTACTTGCCGGATTTGGGACTTACAAGTGACGACGTATTAAATCCATATCTTAACGGCTGGATACAGCCGGAAGCCGACGCTATAAAAGACAATTCGGCTTTGGACGGGACATTTTTGTTAGACGCTCCCGCCGGAAAACATGGCGCTGTTTATGCAAAGAACGAAAAATTATTTTTTGAAGACGGAAGCGCCGCAAAATTCTACGGTACAAATGTTATAGGCAAGGCGGCTTACCTGCCGAAAGAAAAGGCGGAATTGTTAGCAGACGGATTGGCTAAGAGAGGATATAATCTTGTCAGAATAAAAGATTGCGACTTAACGGCTCTTTCAGTAAATGAAAAAGATCAGTTTGATTTTTTTGTCAGCAAGCTGAAAGAAAAAGGAATATATGTGTACTTAACATTAAGCTCGTCAAAAGATTTATCCGAATATGTCAATAAGGATAAAATCGAAGAAAAAAAGCGCATGATTAATGCCTTGCTTACCTCAAAAAATCCATATACAGGGTTGTCAATCGCCAATGATAAAAATGTTGTAATGGCAGAACTTATGGATTCCGCAAGTATATTTGATTTGACATCAGGGCGTGATGAATTCTTTTTAAATGATGATGATATGAAGGATTTTCAGAACAGGTTTAATACTTTTTTGAAGAATAAATATCATAGCACAAAAACTTTGAAAAGCGCATGGGAAAATAAAGTAAAAGGATACGGCTTGGGCGATGCGGAAAAACTTGAGGATATGTCCGTAATATACTATCCGTCATGGAAGAAATCCGTACTGAGCGAGGAAAGGAAAAAAGATATTAATTTATTCCTTTGCAGCGTTCAGAAGGAATATTATGATGAATTAAACAAAGCAATAAAAAATACGGGTTTTAAAGGATTGGTAACAGGAAATTCAAATAATGTCGACAATAACGAGTATAGTGACGCTTACGCAAATTCCGATACGGAGTTTTTAGCTCGTAACTATATTTGGGAAAAACCTTTGGGCAAATATGGTTTCTATTATTTATCAATAAGTTCTATGTTGAAAGATAAGGACCTGGGAATTATCGGACTGGCTGCAAAAAAAAGAATCGGCAATCGTCCTTACGTTATAAGCGAATGGAATTCACCCCAATACAACAACTATACTTTGGAGGCCAATATTTTAATGTCGGCATTTTCGGCACGTCAAGGCTGGACGCCAATTCAGTTTGCGGCAGTGTTTGACAATATCGATATTCGAGAAGAAGCGGGTGCGGAAGATTTTTATGAAACCTATAATAATACGGCACAAAAAGCAATTTCTATTGCTGCGGCGCAATTGTATTATAGAACTGATGAAATGAAAAACACCAACATATATACTGTCAATAAAGATGATTTTGACGGAATATACAAAACAGATACAAGCAATTTTATGAGAAAGTTTGGACTGGGCGAATACACAGAACCGGAAAAATATGATATTAAAAACAGCGCTTTCCTTAACGGAAAAATGTTTTTTAATGTTGCAGCTTCCAAACCCAAAAGCACAAGTCAATTACAGCTTGACAGCCTGAATGACGGAGAAGTCTATTGGGATCAGGACAAGGGTATATTATCTGTAAATAACGACTATGTACAGGCAATTATTTCAAATAAAAACGAATCGATACAAACCGACAATATGTGTGCGTCAACCGACAATAATTTTGCCGTAATAACATTATCGTCAATATCAAAAGATAAAACAATTAAGAATGCAGACAGGCTTCTTATAAGCGTTGGCGCAGCATCAAGAAATCTGAGAGAAACAATAAGAAATAACGCTATACACATCGGAAAAGCTCCTTTGCTTGCCGAACCCGTAAAAGCGGAATTAAAAATAAAAATAGACGGCGATTATGAGGTTTATGCATTGTCTCAAACAGGTGAAAGAGCAGAGGCAATAAAGGCTTACAGAACATCAGACGGATATATTGTATTCAATACAAACGACACAGTAAATAAATACTGCAGCTATGAAATTATGAAAGTGGGGGAAATTTAAGTATATGAGTATAAAAAAATTTGCAATATGCGTATTGGCGGTTTGCTCCGCTGTTATGGCAGGTATATCTGCCGAAGCAAAAGAAGTAGATGTTTATGTAAATAAGAGTGAAAAAAGTATCAGTATTTCAGGAGATCTTGGAACTCAAAACGCCTATAAGATTGTTTCTGTTATTGTAACAAACACAGAAGACTTACCATCATTTGATGAAATTGATTTTGAAACCGGAAAAAGCGGAAACACAGATTCGATATATTGTCTAAAGACTGTAAAAACAGATGAAGCCGGTAAATACAATACAGGTTTATTTGAATATGAAGGCGAGGGAGTTTGTAAGGCGATTGTATCGGTTGGTAATTCCGAACCATACAGTAGTGATATTTTTTTGATCAGTACAGACGAAAAATGGCTGGAAGTTATAAACAAGGTGATTGCCTCCACAGATCCTGCAGAAGTGAAAAACCTATTGGATTCAGAGGAGAAAAATCCGGCTCTCGGAATTGATATGTCTTTTTATAAGCTTTTATCGAATGACGGTAAATTAAGAACAGCAAAGAATCTCTTAGCGCAGAAAGAAATGTTTAAGCTGACAGACACAAAAGAAAAAATTAATGCATTTGACGAGCGCTTTGTTGAGAATGAATTGATTGCATATGTATGTGAGCATAAAGATGCAAATATGCTGTCCGATATTATGGAGAATACCTTAAATACAATCCCGGAGACATATTCGGAGAATGTAAATAAGATATATAATACAATGAAAGATTTGTCAACAGTGAAAGCGCTTAATGCCGAGCTCTCGGGCAATAAGTCAGATATTTATGCAGACGCATTGGAAAGAGGTTTTTATAGCGCTGTTGAATTAAATGATGCAGTAGCTATTTCAGAAATCAATTACAAGTTTGCAAAATTGGGAACGTGGAAAAAGGTAAAAGATGTTTTGAAGTATCATCAAGATGTTTTAAGCGGTTTGAATTTTACCAAATTAGATGCAATCGGAGATATACAGAGCGTTTATTCTGCTATATTCAGCCGGACATATGCCGGAACAAGCGAACTTTCGGAATATACAAACAAACTGGTAAATGAATATAAACAGCCCGGAACACCGAACTATGATAATGTAAGTCCGGGAGGCGGAGGCACAATAAAGAGAGGGAATACCACAACAGTTGCGGTAAACCCAATTCAGAATAATAATTCCGGAGAAGCAAACTCAGGCGATAATTATTTTGAAGATATAAAAAATCATTCTTGGGCTGCAAATCAGATAAAAAATCTGATGCAAATAGGGGTAATATCAAAGCCTGACGACAAAAAATTTAATCCTGACAGAAATGTATCTCGAGAAGAATTTGTAAAAATGGTTGTAGTAGCTTTTGGATTGGTCAGCAATGACAAGGAAAACAAATTTAACGATGTAAAAGAGGAAGATTGGTTTTATGAATATGTAAAGGCGGCATTTTGCAACGAAGTTGTAAATGGCATAAGTGAAGAGGAGTTTGGCGTTGGAAAAAACATTACACGTCAGGATATGGCAGTTATTGTTTGCAATGCTATGAATGTAAAAAACAAAGGTCTGAGAAATGCGGATGCTGATTTCAAGTTTAATGATGATGCAATGATCTCTGATTATGCGCTTGAAAGTGTGTACAAACTCTATAACTCGGGTGTTATAAACGGAGCAGACAATAATAATTTTGAAGCAAAGTCATTTGCAACCAGAGCTCAGGCAGCAGTTATTATTTATAACGCAATAAATTATAAAGCATAAGTATAAGGGGATAAACTATATGTATAAGATAAAAAAAATATTGTGTATGATTTTATCGGTCATAGTTGTTGTGACAGGGAACTCGGTATGGGCTGCCGATAAAACGGAAAAGATAAATCTCAGCCAATATGAAGATTCTCTTAACAAATTATACTCGTTCGGAATTATAAAATCGGCAAGCGTTGAAGAATATAACTCCGAAATTGCATTATCGGATTTTTTGGATATGTGCGTCAGAGCGGGTGGGTTGCTTCGCAATGAACCGTTTGGCGGAGATGCTGAAGGTACATATAATATAATGGATTATGCAGGCAATCTTGTGTCGGCAGACTCTTCTTTAGAGGCCTCCGTAGAATATAATACGGCTGTTGATATTGCTCTGAGAGTTCTTGGTTATAACGAAGCAACAGTAAAGTCAAATAATGCGGATTTATTATCCGGTATAAACTATGTATCCGGTAATGTAACTAAATACGGTGCGGTACTTCTTGTAAATAATATGCTTGATTCTTCGGTTGTGGAGTATGATGCGTCAGAAAAATCTTATTCAATATCTCAAAGCACTTTAGCGGAAACAGCGCTTAAGATTTTCAGCAAAAGGGGCGTTATTGTCGGAACAAGCGTCACTATGGTTGATGGTGAAAGCAAGCTGAATAAAAATGAGTTTGCTTTGCAGGATTCTAAAGGTGTGAGGTATATCTGCACTTCCGATAAGATTGATACGGCAAACGAAAAATTGGGAATGAGCGTTGAACTTTTCTATAAGGAAGGTGACGACTGCCTTGAGAGCGTATACATAAAGGACAGAACCAATAATATTATAACGGTTGTCGGAAGCGAGATAACGGGATTTAATAAATCAAGCAGGACTGTTAAATACGATGATGAAAAAGGCAAAACTCAAAAAATTGATTTTGCCAAAAGTATAAATGTCATATACAATTCGCATGTAACCGATGATAATGATTTTGTTTATGAAAAAATTGAAAATATATTGAATGGCAACAATGCGTCAGAGATAATTGATACAATAAGAGTTGTGGATAATAACAATGACGGTAAATATGAGCTTGCATTTATTAACATTTATTCCAATACAACAGTTCAGGAAATTATTAATAATGAAGACATAGTGTGTAAGGGCAATAATGTTTATAAACTTAATCCTGAGAATGGAACAGAAACGGAAAATTATTTCTATGACGCCGACAAAAATCCAATAACCATATCGGACATAATGCCATTGAGTATTTTATCTGTAAGCGAGAGTATGTTTTCGGGTAAAAAGATAATGACATTCGTGCAGTCAAAAGATTCGGAAGAAGGCGTAATCACGTATCAATCCGGAAGTAAAGTGCGGATTGACGGAAAAGAATATATACTTGATCCGAAATTAAAAGATAAGGTTAAAGTAGGCGAAAAGTATACGGTAAAGCTAGACTTTAAAAAAACAATTGCAGAATGTACGGCGGATTGTCAGATAACAAGTGTCGCTTATTTGGTAAAAGCATATGCCGAAAATGATGGCAAATGCTATGCGTATGCATACATACCCAGTGTATATGATACCAATTCTTCAATGGAGCTTACCAAAATGCGTTTATCAGATAAACTTAAGGTGAACGGAGTAACGGTTGATGCGGACTTTGACTTTGACTCAATATTATTTGAGCTGTTGTATTATAAGACAAACTCAAAGGGTGAAATATCATATATTCAGTTGCCGGGAACTGATTCAAGCGCAAATAAATTGTTATATATGAATTCAAATAACAAAAAGAAGCAAGTGAGAAATTATGTTTTAACGGGTATGCAGTTTCTCAGCGCTAATTTGGGAGAAAGCTTCTTGGCTGATAAAGAAACGCAGTTTTTGTTCCTGCCGCTGAATAAAAAGGCATACGATGCCGATTTATATGAAGCGGCAAGATACCATTATAAAGAATTGTATCAGGGCGATTACTATACAGATGCGTTTGTTTTGGATGACTCGAAATATACTGCAGATATTGTATGTGTTTACTATACAGATAAAGTGACAGTAAATACGGAAATGACAGGTAATATATATTCTACATATATGCAATCTATATATGCCGTAGAAGAAACGGGACAATCACTAAATAAAGACGGAGTGACCGGAGCCGCTTTGTGGGGAATGAATCTTATGCCGGTATCTCAAACAGAGAGTATTGCGACCTTTGCAAGCGAGAAAACATTAGATTATCTGACTAAAAGAGAAAAGGATATTAATTCCGGAGATATAGTGCAGGTATTCCTTGACAGGAACGGAAACGCAGTAAGTTTCAGAAAGCTATATGATTACGAGCGTGACACTTACGGAGACTTTAAATATGCTCTGAGAAGAGAACGATATGCGTTTTTAGGTAAAGTATATGCGGTAGAAGACGATAAAATGGCGGTTGTGGAACAAAGTAAAAACATGCAGACGGAGAATATTGAAATTTATACACTTCCATCACGCTTTCTTAAATATAATTCCGAAAAAAAGAAAGCGGAATTAACCGATAAAAGCGCATTAAAAGATTATAGGAGCTTCGGAGATGAATGTTCAAAAGTGTTTATATTTGGTCAGAGCGGAGCTGCAAGGGCTGTTTATATAATAGAATGAGAACATACAAATCTTTAAAAATTTTGTGAAGAAAGGAATGATCTTATTGAAAAAGACAGCAATACTGTTTTTAACATTGCTGATATTATCGGCAGGATGTTTTTTCAATATATCGTTTGCCACAGAGGATAATGAATATATTGAAGCAAGGGATACTTTGCAAGCTATTGGAATTCTGAATTCCTCATATGACGAAATGGGCGAGAGCGTTTCCAGAATGGATTTTTTGAGGCTCTGTGTAAAGGCTTACAGTTTATCAAACGATACAGCAAAAGATGATTTTGAATTTATTGATTACGCTCGTAAATTAAAAATTATCAGCGCCGACGGCGACGTTCGGGAAAATGATCCCATAACATACCCTGAAGCAATTGCAATGGCCTTGAGAACTATCGGATATGATGATTCGATTATAAGCAAAAGCGGAGGTTATCCGGATGGATATATAAGTACGGCTGCCAATATCGGTTTGTCAGACGGACTTGAGCGGTTGTACGGGGAAGCGTCAAAACGTGATATTGCCGTACTTGCGTATAATATGATAAATACTCCCATGATGATAAAAGATGAAAAAGTGACTACTGCAAAAGGCGGCGAAACGCTGTTGTCCAAACGTCATATTTATTCTGTTGAGGGTAAATTAACCGCAAATCCTATAACGTCTTTAACGGGCATAGACGGCGTGGGAGACAATAAGTTTGTTGTTGAAGACTCCGGGAAAAATAAATATATTTGTGAAATGGATAACATAGATGATTTCATGGAATATATCGGATATAAGGTAAAAATACTTTACAAACAGGAAAACGATGTGTGCAGTGTTTTAAGACTGGGAATAGCAAACAATCTTGATGTTTTGGAAATTGACGGAGATGATATTGACGAGTTTGATACGGCAACCCGTTCAATGAGATATACTGCCGGGAATACAAAGAAGCTAAATAAGTTAAGTATCCCCAAAGATATAAGCGTTATATATAATTTTAAGTTTTCGGAAGATAATGAAGAAGTATATGATTTAATCAAAAAAAGCATCAGTCATGTGGGGAATTTAAACATAGATAAAATTAAATTTATAGACTATAATAATGATTCCAAGTATGACACCATGTATGTTGAAATGTATCAGAATTATATATTTTCAGGAATGATAGAGGACGGATATATAGCAGACAAGTATACTGGGTCTAACTTTAATTCAGACGGCGGGAAGAATACGGTTAAGATACATAATCAAGAAGGAAAAAAGATGAGCTTTTCAGAACTGGAAGATAAAAATGTTTTATCTGTTAAGGAAAGCTTGGGAGAAGAAAAGTTTATTAATATAACAGTATTAACGGACAACTTCTCAGGAGTGGTTACTTCAAAATCAGATAAAAAAAGCGTGGATGTAGGAAGCAAATCATATGACATTGCAAATTCTTCCGTTCAAAGCAAGCTTATCGAGAGCGTTAAATGCGGCTTAAGATATACATATTACACGGATATAAAAGGAAAAGTGGCATATCTTGAACCGGATAACAGTAACTTGCAGGTTGGTTATGTAACTAATTCATACTATAATGCCGGAGATGGAAATGTATATTTTACAATATATACATATGAAGATTATGAAGAACCGGTAGAAAAAAGTTCGGAGGAAGATGGCGGAGAAACAAATGTTGAAGAAGTAAAGATTTCTAAGCGAGTGCGTAAATTAGATTTAAAAGGCGCTCAGAGAATGAAAGTGAATTCAGCGAGCATAAATATTTCTTCTTACAATTTCAAACCGCTGGAATTTAATCTGGTGTCATATAAGACTGATAAAAATGGTGATTTGAAAGAGATAAATGCAGCGTCTTCTGAGAGGAAAGCAAATACTTTATCATTTACAAGGCTTGAAACAGGCAAAGACCGCAGTGATGCAATGGTATGTGCCGATGATTTGTCGATGCTATGTTCATCATTTAAAGATTTGTGTATAAATTATGATGAAAATACTGTTATTTTATTTGTTCCGTTTGACAAACAGGCTATGGATAATTGCGGCGATAATATAACAGTGGGAACAAGAAACGATCTGAAATTGTATCATTATTATTATGCAGACGGATTTTCATTGGAGGATAAAGCTTTGGCTTCAGATGTTATGTGTGTATATTATGATGAAATCACGCCGGCATCCGGTTTGGATAGGGCAGATACATATATTGTAGGAGATATATATACGGAATTAAGCGACAGTGAAGAAGATGTTGCAGCCTTTGAAGGCTATCCTCTTTCGGGGGATTTAAAAAACTATATGCCCGAGAAGGTGCGTATGAATTCAATGAATATATATGATTATGATACGGGTAATCCAATAACATTAAATTCCGGAGATATTATACGGGTATTCCGCAATTCGCATGGAGATGGTATGTACGTTTCAAAGCTGTATGATTACGAAACAAACGGTTATCAGAAATACGAATATATATCATCACGTGTGCAGGCAAAAGTAACTATAGGAATACCCTATGACAGCAGCGGTAATTATATAAGATTTATTGAGAAATCACTGGGCGCTAGCATTGATAATGCCGAGGTGTATCAAGCAATAGAGGCAAAAAATGTAGAAGGAACAGTTAAAACATATGTGTATGATATCTCTTCCGGCAGAACAGAAATAAGGCAGGCAACTGTCGGAGATATAAAAACATATCTTTCATACGGAGGTGATTGTTCAAATGTATTTATATATTCTACAAACAGAACCCCAAATCGGATAGTAATCTATAACAAATAACAGAAAGGAAGTATAAAAATGAAAAAAATTTTCAGCGGAATTATGGCGGCTACAATGCTTGTTACAATGGCAGGATGCAATAAAAAAGCCAGTAATGATGTAACTACCATTACAATGTGGACGGGAGGTACCAGCTCTAAAAGTGTGGTTGAGAAACTTGTAAGTGAATTTAATAACACAATTGGTAAAGAAAACAACATCTTTTTTGATTATGTTGTAAAAGAGGGCGATATGAGTCAGCAGATCGAGCTTGCATTAGCGAGTGATCAGGCGCCTGACATATTCTTCGGAGGAAATGTATTAAAATTGGCGGATAACGGAGACGTCGCAGCTTTAGAAGACATTCCCGAGGCTAAAGAACTTTTGGAAAAGTATCCGTTTTATTTAGAAGCCTCAAATGGTGTGGCAGGAAAGCACTACTGTTTAGCACACTGTACAAATACACAGGGACTTATATACAACAAAGATATGTTTAAGGCTGCCGGAATTGTGGACGAGAACGGTGAGGCAAAGCCGCCTAAGACGCTTAAAGAGCTTAGAGAATGCGCAAGCAAGCTTACCGACAAGAGCAAAAGGCAATTTGGGATAATATTCCCTGCCAAGTGGGCGTCATTTTATTGGGTAGATATTTCTAATAACAGTATGCCAAGCTCAGGCAGATTGCAGTATGATCCTGTAAGTGGTAAGTATGATTTTGAGGCGCTTAGACCGATGCTTGAAACAGTTATGGGAATAAAGAACGATGAAACTTGTTATCCCGGAGCCGACGGATTGGATAATGACGCCGCTCGTGCACGCTTTGCAGAAGGTAATATAGGAATGAAATTTTCTGTTTCGTGGGATGTAGGGGTATTTAATGATCAATTCCCGGCAAAGTTTGACTGGGGAGTTGCTCCTATACCCGTGGCAGATGAAAATAATCGTTATAAACAGCTTTATAATACCGGATACAGCGCATTGATTAACGCTAAGTCGGTACAGGATGAAGAGCATAGAAAA
>CAKSPN010000023.1 GCA_934481375.1 uncultured Clostridia bacterium | reverse complement strand
ACCTTCATCAGCTTCTTTTCCGAATGAAGAAAAATCGGTATTTCCACTATCAGGTGCAAACTCCTGTAGCCGTTGTCCTTGGGCATTTGTATGTAATCCTTTTTTGCGATAAGGCGTATATCGTCCTGTTTCAGAAACGCCTCCGCAAGTGCATAGATGTCCGATTGGAACGAGCATATCACACGCACTCCGGCGATGTCGTTGATGTTGTCCTCTATGGCGTCGACGGTAAGCGGCAGATCCTTGCGCTGAATTTTGTCCATAATGCTTTCGGGCGATTTGAGCCTGCTTTTTATGGACTCTATCGGGTTTCTGTCGTATTGCATCGACATTTCCTCGTTCAGAACGTTGAATTTCGTTTCAACCTCCATAATTGCGCACTGATAATATGACATCAGCTGTTTGTACGGAGTTGAGTATTTCTGTATCCATTCCTTGACGTCCTTTTCCGACAATGCCGAAAGGAGCATTTTTGTCAGATGTTTTTCGGTGTATGTGTTGAGCAATTTCATATTTATATACCTTTATCAGAATATTTTCTCCAATAGTTTGTTTGAACGCTCGATAAACTTTGTCATTTGCTCACCCGTGAGCGGACTGTGGCTTATTCTTGCCATATCGTAGATGTGATCCATCAAAAGCGATGCGTCCTCGTCATTGAGCGAGCCGAGCTTTTTGATAAGTTCGTTGTTTTTGTTTATTACAAGCGTGTACTCGTTTTTGAACATATCCGCCATACCTGCCATCTGCTGACCGTAAGAGCGGTACATTTCCTGCATTCTTCTCGACTGCTCGCCCAAAAGCATAACTGCCGGAACAGATGCGTTTTTGAGGGCGTGAACTTCGATTTTTAAGCTGTCGTCGTTTATTTCTTTCTTGAATTTTTCAATAAGTTCGCTGTCGCTGTCGTCGCTCTTGTCCTCCTCGGCGGTTTCGGAAAGCGCCGAGTCAATGCGGTGGAACTTTACGCCGTCAAGCTTTGTTTCCAAAAATGAAATAAAGTGCGTGTCCATAACGGCGGGCAGTATAACTGCGTCAAGGTTCTGCTCCTTGAACATATTTATATACTGCGCCTGCTGTTTCTCATCGCTTACATAGTAAACGTCCTTTTTCTCCTTGCCGTCAAGGTATTCGTCAAGCGTGATGTACTTGCCGTCAAGGTTTTTGTAGATTATTGCGTCTTTTATCTTTTCATAGAATTTCTCGTCACGTATACAGCCGTACTTGATGAATATGTTGATGTCATCCCAGTATTTGCTGTAGTTTTCACGGTCGTTTTTAAATAATCCCGTCAGCTTGTCCGCAACCTTTTTCGTGATGTGATTTGAAATCTTGGTTACGTATCCGTCATTTTGCAAAAAGCTTCTCGAAACGTTAAGCGGCAGGTCGGGGCAGTCGATAACGCCCTTTAAGAGCATCAGAAATTCGGGGATAACCTCTTTTACGTTGTCCGCAACGAATACCTGATTGTTGTACAGCTTTATCTGACCCTCCATACCGGCAAGCTCGTGATTGATTTTGGGGAAGTAGAGTATACCCTTTAAGTTGAAGGGATAGTCCACGTTAAGGTGTATCCAGAACAGCGGCTCGTTAAAGTCGGCGAATACGTTTCTGTAAAATTCCTTGTATTCCTCATCGGTACATTCCGAGGGCTTCTTCATCCAAAGCGGTGTGGTGTCGTTTATGGGTTTCGGCTCCTCCTCTGTATCGTCTTTTTTCGTGTCTGCGTCGGTGAGGTAAACCTCTGTCGGCAGGAACGAGCAGTATTTGCGGAGTATACTGCGTACCTTAAATTCATCGAGGAAATCGAGCGAGTCCTCGGCGATGTTAAGCGTAATCGTTGTGCCGCGCTCCGTTCTTTCGCCGTCTGTCAGTTCGTACTCCATTGTGCCGTCGCATACCCATTTTGCAGGCTTTGCACCGTCCTTGTACGAGAGCGAGTCAATCTCAACGCTGTCCGCAACCATAAACGCACTGTAAAAGCCAAGTCCGAAATGACCTATTATCTGCGCATTTTTGTCGTTTTCGTCCTTGTATTTTTCAAGGAAATCGCTTGCGCCAGAAAATGCAATCTGATTAATGTATTTGTCAATTTCCTCGGCGGTCATACCGATACCGTTGTCGCTTATAACAAGCTTTTTCGCATTTTTGTAAATCGTTACGTCAACTCTGAACTTAGGCTCGTCCTCTGTTTTCGCCTCGCCTATGCCGACAAGCTTTTTAAGCTTGGTTACGGCGTCACAGCCGTTTGAAACCAATTCTCTCAAAAATATATCCTTATCTGAATAAAGCCATTTTTTTATAATCGGGAACATATTTTCCGAATCAACCGAAATATTACCCTTTGCCATTTTAAATTCCTCCAATCCGCCGTTTTTTTGCGGCTTAACCTTATAATAATACCAAATCATTCATTTGTCAATATAAAATTAGCACTCAACAGCCGTGAGTGCTAACATTTTACAATTTGTTCACAAAAACATCATATATATCCGTAAATCCCCCGAACGCTGACCTCGCCGGAACTGACGGAAATATCGCCGTTTTCGGTGCGGATTATAAGCGAGCCGTCGGGTGCAATGCCGTGAGCCGTGCCGCAGACGCTCTCGTTGTGCATAATGACACGGACTTCACGTCCGAGTGTTATGCAGTGCGCTTTGTATTCGTCAAGAATTGCCGAAAGACCGTGTGCGGAAAAGGTCTTGTATATGTCCTCAAACTCGTTTAAAAAGCGTGCGATTATTTCGCATCGGTCAAACATATGCCCGTATTCTATGCGCAATGAAGTGGCTTTTTCGGCAATATCGGAGGGGAACGACTCCGTGTTCACGTTTATGCCGATACCGCATACAACGTAGTTTATTCTGTCCGTTTCAGCCGACATTTCGGTGAGTATTCCGCATACCTTTTTTGTGCCTATAACAATATCGTTGGGCCATTTTATTTTTGCGCCGCCGCCCAGCGCACGGCATACCGCAAGTCCTGCGGCAAGCGTTATTTGCGATACGTCCGCAAGGGGAATGTCGGGTTTTAATAAAATGCTGTGCCATATTCCCGCACCCCTCGGCGACTCCCAGTTTCTGCCGAGCCGTCCTCTGCCGCTTTTTTGCACCTCCGCAATAAAAACGGTTCCCTCGGGTGCGGAACTGTCCTTTTTTGCCTGTGCGTTGGTGGAGTCGGTTTCGTCAAATATTATAATGTTTCTGCCGATAAATTCGGTGCTGAGTTTGCTTTTTATCGTATTGGCGTCAAGTATGTCGGGCGAGGAAACAAGTTTGTAACCCTTGTTTGTCACCGATTGAATTATATATCCGTCTTTTCTTAGATTTTTTATGTGCTTCCATACCGCCGTGCGTGAAATGTCAAGAGCGGAGCTTATTTTTTCGCCCGAAACATAGCCGTCCGAGGTTTTTAGCATATCGAGAATTTTGGTTTTCAAGCTATCAAGTCCTTTCGCTACTATTATATAGCTTTTCGGACAGAAAATCAAGCAAATCATTCGGGAGGGTTGCGTTTATTAAGAAGTAATATAAATCCCATATTTAAAAATACAAAAACGGCAATCAGACAAATCAAGCGAACCAAGTCGCAAATGTCTATAAGGATTTTTTGAAGGTTTGATGTTCCGTAAAGAATAGTAGTTTTTGTTGCGGTTGTAATTGTGCCTATAGGTACATCGTGTGCAAATATTTTGTCTGCCAGCTCCTCCAGATACCCCCCTGACGCAGCGCATACGGCGGCAATAATAAACGACTTGGCACAAGTCAATTTAAAAGGCTTTCTGTGTTTGTTTTTGAACGGCATATAAATTCTCCTTAATATGTAAATATATATTATATTGCATTATATCATATATATTTAATTATTGCAACTAAATATTAGTATTAAAACAAAAATAAAACTTAATGTAATTTATGATAAAAGTGTTGCTTGCGGTTTTGAATATATCCCAAAAGGCAAAAATAATGTAAAATAATACTAACGAGAGGGGCGAATAGTATGGATTTTATAATCAAAAAGACAACAAGCTCAAACAGAACTATAAGAATGCCTGATGATTTAATAGAAAGAATATCAAAACTTGCAGGTGAAAAGGATATATCATTTAACCAGGTTGTGGTGCAGTGCTGTGAATACGCATTGGAAAATCTCCCTAAGGATAAAGAATAAATTGCGGGAAGATAAAGAATAAAATCACGGGGCGATGAGGGCATCGGGTAGATTGTCAAGTCAAGTGCAATATTTCAGCAGGAGATTTCAGATTGAGACACAATTTGGGTCTGTTGTTGATTAAATCAACGACATGATGTATCTCTTCATCTGAAATATCTCTGAAATCCATACCTTTGCTGAAAAAGAAACGTAATAATCCATTTGTATTTTCATTTGTCCCTCTTTGCCATGGCGAATGTGGGTCTGCGAAATACACCGTGGTATTAAGTTCTTTTTCCAATTCTTTGAATTGCGCAAACTCTGAACAAAATTCCGAATGAGGCATTGTTTGATGCGCTGTGTTTTGCAAGAAAGATCGGCGAGGTATTGATTGGGAAGATTGGGTAAAAAAAAGCGATGTAAAAAATCATTTTTTACATCGTCTTTTTGTGTGTTTGCAAAAAAAAGCCGATATAGCACTTTATCCAAAATCAGCCAATATTTTCTTGTCGAAAAGGCTCGTATTGTGAAAAATGCAACAAAAATCGGGTGTTTATTTTGTACAATTGTTTAAAATAACAAAAATTTCCTTGACAAGAACATTATGGAATGGTATAATTAATATGTACTTATATCAGAAAGGAAGATAATTTCAGTGACCGGACTAAAGCCTGAAGTGTTTGGGGAGGTTTCCGACGAGGAGCTGATAAATGCCGCAAAAAACGGCAGTTCAGGTGCGTGGGAGGAAATATTTTTCAGATACAGACATCTCGTCCGTCCGAAAAAGGAAACGAAGTTTCTTGTCGGTGCGGAGGAAAACGATGTTATGCAGGAGCGGCGGCTGGGATTGTATTCCGCAGTAAAGGAGTTTGACGCAGAAAAATGCCCGCATTTTGCGGCATTTGCGAAGCGATGTGTGGACAATCGCCTCTCTGCCGCAATAACGGCGGCTCTGCGAAAAAAGCATCTTCCGCTGAATTCTTACGTTTCGCTTGATAAACAATCTGACGAGAAAGACGGTACATCTGTGTTTCCGGTATTCACCGTTTCCGATAATTCCCGAAATCCGGAAGATATATTGATTGACCGTGAGAATAAAAATGATATGGAGTATAGGATAAGCAGAGAACTGAGCAGTCTTGAAGCAACGGTGCTTTCAAAATTTCTCGACGGCGAAAGCTACAGGGAAATAGCACGGCAGATAGGCAGAGATGAAAAGTCCGTGGACAATGCAATGCAGCGCATAAAGCGCAGAATGAGGAAGAACAAAGACATTTTCTGCGGTCTGCATACATCGGGGTAATCTGCAAGGAGAAACAGGGTAAAATATCAAAGTGAGGTAAGAAAAATGTACGAAGACAAGACACTGGTATGTAAGGATTGCGGTAAGGAATTTATATTCTCCGCAGGGGAACAGGAGTTTTATGCCGAAAAGGGATTTCAGAACGAGCCTTTACGCTGTAAGGACTGCCGTCAGGCAAGAAAGAACAGCGCAAAAGGAAACAAGGAAATGTTTGAAATCGTTTGCGCAAACTGCGGAAAGGTGGACAAGGTTCCTTTTGAACCCAGACACGACAGACCCGTATATTGCAGCGAATGCTTTGCAAGTATGAGCGAAAATAACTGATATAGATTTTTGCTAAGACGGCAAAACAAATTTTGTTTTGCCGTCTTTTTTTTGTTTAATTTGCCGTGATAATAAAATTGACTTTGCAAACGTTATATTATATAATAATTACGTACAGTATTTATCCCGTAATGAAAGGTAAAATCATATGACAGACAGAAAAATCAGAGAAGAATGCGGTATTTTCGGAATATACGATCCCAAGGGCGAGTGTGCAAAGTCCGTGTATTACGGCTTGTACGCACTTCAGCACAGAGGACAGGAAAGCTGCGGTATTGCGGTAAACAATAACCGTGAAATATCGTATTATAAGGGCATGGGGCTTGTGAACGAGGTTTTCAATAACGAAATACTCGATAAGCTCAACGGAAATATGGCTATCGGTCATGTAAGATATTCCACTACGGGAGAATCTTTGAGAGAAAACGCCCAGCCGCTCGTACTGCGGTACATAAAAGGAACGATTGCGCTTGCACATAACGGAAATATTCCCAATAAATGCGAGCTTGAAAGTGAGTTAAGCCGCGGCGGTGCAATTTTCCAGACAACCACCGATACGGAAATGATAGCGTATACAATCGCAAAGCACCGTATCAATTCGGGCAGTATAGAAAAAGCGGTTGAAAAATCATACGAAAATCTGACGGGCGCATTTTCGCTTTTGATAATGAGTCCGCAAAAACTCATTGCCTGCCGTGACCCATGGGGATTTCGTCCTCTTTGTATGGGCAGAAAAGGCGATGCGATTGTGTTTGCGTCCGAAACATGTGCGCTTGACACATTGGGCGCACGGTACGAGCGTGACCTTGAGCCGGGTGAGATAGTTGTCGTAAAGGACGGCGAAGCGGTATCAATAAAAACGCATACCAATAAATATCCGCATACTATGTGTATATTTGAATATCTCTATTTTGCACGCCCCGACTCGATTTTGGAGGGGCAGTCCGCACATGATTCGAGAATGCTTGCCGGAAAATATCTCGCACAGGAATATCCCGTTGATGCGGACGTAGTAATAGGCGTTCCCGATTCGGGTCTTTCCGCCGCTATGGGATATGCCCGTGAAACGGGTATACCTTACGGCATTGGCTTTGTAAAGAACAAATACATAGGCAGGACGTTTATCGAGCCTACACAGGCAATGCGTGAAAATGCGGTAAGAATAAAGCTTAATGTATTGAGGAGTACGGTAGAGGGAAAAAGAGTCGTTATGGTGGACGACTCCGTTGTGCGCGGAACAACGTCCAAAAGGATAGTTGCGCTTTTGCGTAAATTCGGCGCAAAAGAGGTTCACGTGCGCTCGTCCGCACCGCCGTTTATGTATCCGTGCTATTTCGGTACGGATGTGCCGTCAAAAGAACAGCTTATCGCTACAGGTCATACGCTTGACGAAATGTGCGAAATAATCGGCGCCGACAGTCTTGGATTTTTAAGCATAGAAAATCTGAAAAAGATAATCCCGAACGCAAAATGCGGCTTCTGCGACGGCTGTTTCAGCGGTAAGTATCCGATTGATGTGGAATAGTATATTTTATTTGATGAGCAAAACCGAGAACACTCCGAGTATAATACCTGCTATCTGAATGATATTGAGTCTGTCCTTAAAGCACAACCTTGAAATGATTACGTTCAGAAACATTGACGCAGCGGATATAACGGGGAACAGGACAGATGCGTCCACACCCGATAAAAGCACCAGCGTCAGATAGTTTCCCAATCCCAGTAAAACTCCCGAAACGACAGCATATTTTGCCGTTCCGGGACTTTTTTTACTCTTTTTAGCAAAGGATAGCGCCAAAAAGATAACAAAAGAAACCATTAATGAAAAAAGCATAAATTCATTGCAATAAAGTGACGGATATAATGTCTGATGTGTTTTTTGAATAACGGAACAGATACCGTTGCACAGAAAAGTGACCGTTACGCAAAACAGCCACTTTTTATTTATGCTTACACCGTCCGAACGCTTTTTCAGCAAAAACATGGAAAGCACAAGAAGTACAAGTCCTACAAGCCTGTTAAAGCTTGCAGGCTCGTGCAGAAACACAATGCCGAAAAAGCACGGAATTATTACCGAATATGAAACGATTAAAGACGTCAGCGCCATAGAACCGTTTTTGAGCGCAAAAAAACCGAATACCGTACTGAAAAACAGCGCCGTGCCGTATGCGGCGGCGAATAATACGGTAGGCAGATGGAAGTTGATTTTGTAAATTGAAAGCAGCAGAAAAAATACAAACGCCGCACCGATTTTTAATGCGTTAAACCGAAGCGACAAATCGGATTTATCTTTTGTCGGCGCCGCCTTTGTAACTGCGGATTGCCCCACCGTGCATACGCTTGATATTATTGCAATTATCCACCACATAACATTATCCCCTCTAAAACACAATTTATATAAAAACTCTATTGTCCGTATTCATCTCATATTACAACACAAAATCCGAAATTACAACATACATTACAAAACAAAAGGTGGACTTTTTATAACTGTTCTGATATAATACAATGCGGAGGGGATTTTATGTTTGGCTTAAACGAAAATGTAAGCATAAAAATAAAAGACGTCAGACATTTATCGTGGAGTGCATCAGCAGTCGGCGTGTCTGCACGCCCGTATCATGCGCTGGTTTACCGTGTCAGGGGAAATGCCGTGTTTACAATCGGAAATACGGAGATAAAATCAAATGCAAACGACGTGTTTTTTATGCCGGCAAACTGTTCGTACAATGTGGTATATCCCGAAGAAAACGAAATACTGGCGATACATTTTAAATCTGACTCCAAAGAAAAGGCTGATAATCTGACGGCGGATAATCCGCAGATTATGTACGAATTGTTTAATAAACTGAATTATATATGGAATGATAAAGAAAGGAGATATTGCAGAGCTTTGGCTGTTATGTGCCAAATCCTTGAGAGCATGGAAATTCAGCAGAACAGCTTCGTAAGCAGTATGTCAAAGTCATTTAAAAACGCTGTTGAATATATGGATAACAATTATTCGGCAGAGGATTTTTCGATTGACAAAGCGGTGTCCTTTGCAAATATGTCCGATACATATTTCCGCAAATTGTTTGCAGAAAAATACGGAACAACACCGCTTAAATACATTATTATGAAAAAATTGAACTATGCGGAAAAGCTTTTGTCCGCAGGGGGTTATACGGTAAATGAGATTGCCGAAAAGTCGGGATTTCGTGACGTTAAATATTTCAGCCGTGCATTCAAAAAGCAGTACGGCGTTCCGCCGTCAAGGCTGTATCTGCATACGCAATAGAAAATGCCCTCATCTTTTTAAAAGATGAGGGCGCTTTTTTATTCTCCCAATTTGTACAAATCATCAAAGAACGTCGGGTACGATACCGAAACGCATTTACTGTCGTCAAGCGACGAATCGCCCTCGGCAAGCTGTGCCAGCACCGAAAGGCTCATTGCCATTCGGTGGTCGCCGTATGTTTTAAAATCGGTGCCGTGTATCGGCTTTCCGCTGCGGATAACCATTCCGTCGTCGGACGCCGTAATGTCCGCACCGCATTTTGAAAACTCGTTCTCGATTGCGGCTATTCTGTCCGTTTCCTTAACACGCAGTTCGTGTGCGTCCTTTATAACCGTTTCGCCCTCGGCAAATACCGCCGCCGCCGCAATTATCGGTATCTCGTCAATAAGTCTTGGTATAATATCGCCGCCTATCGTTACGCCTTTAAGGCGTGACGATGAAACCGTTATATCCGCAACGGGCTCTCCCGAAACAATGCGCTCGTTTTCGAATTTCATATCTGCACCCATTGCTTTGAGAACATCAATAATTCCCGTCCGTGTGGGGTTTACTCCTACATTTCTTACCGTAACACGTGAGGACGGCATAATAAGTCCCAGCGCCATAAAGAACGCCGCAGATGAAATATCTCCGCATACGTCAATGTCGGCGGCACGCAGTTCTTTGCCGGGGCGTATTGTTATTTTAAGCCCGTCGCACACAATATCCGCACCCATTGCGGCAAGCATACGCTCCGTGTGGTCACGTGATTTTTCTTTTTCGTATATTATCGTTTCCCCGTCCGCATACAGAGCCGCCAGAATAAGGGCGGTTTTTACCTGTGCGGAGGCAACCGTCATTTTGTATTCCGTACCGTGAAGCTTACTGCCCGTAATGCTGAGCGGACAATAATCATTTTCTATTTTTGCACCCATAAGCGACAGAGGTTCGGTTACACGCTTCATCGGGCGTTTTTCGATTGATTTGTCGCCCGTGAGCGAAGAATTGAAATCCTGCCCCGAAAGTATACCGCAAAGAAGTCTTGTCGTTGTACCGCTGTTCCCCGTATAGAGCATTTTCTGCGGTTCTTTTAAGCCGTGAAGTCCGTTGCCGTGAACGGTTATCATATCCTCCGACATCTCTATTTCCACGCCCAAAGCCTTAAAGCATTCAATCGTAGAAAGGCAGTCCGCACCCTTTAGAAAACCCGTAATATGCGCAGTGCCTTTTGCGAGCGAATTGAACATAACTGCTCTGTGTGAAATGGATTTATCGCCCGGGACGGTTATTTCGCCGTTTGCCGAGCCTATTTTTTTTATAATCATTGTAAATCACTCCCGTATAAAACAATTATAGCATAAATAGAATAATATGACAAGGCTTATTGCTTTGATTTATTTGTGAAAGGCAGTCGTATAGATGAAAAAACAAAGCTTTATGGCAGGTGCGGCAACTCTTATGGTTGCAAATGCAATATCCAAAATACTCGGTGCGGTGTTCAAAATACCGCTTACATATATTCTCCACGAGGACGGTATGGCGGTGTTCGGCGTGGCGTTTCAGGTTTACATAATGTTTCTGACGTTTATAATATCGGGATTTCCGCTCGCTGTTTCAAAAAGCGTTTCCGAGGCACTTGCAAAAAAGAACGAACGCCTTGCGCATAATACGGTCAGAGTTTCGACTGTTGTTCTTTGCGTTATAGGCGTTTTCGGAACTGCAATACTGTATTTCGGAGCGGAGTTTTTTGCATTTGCCCTTAAAGAGGAAAAAGCGGTGTTTGCGATAAAATGCATTTCCCCGGCGGTCTTTCTCGTTGCCGCCGGTACGGCGTACAAAAGCTATTATCAAGGCTCGTCCAATATGATACCCACCGCCGTTTCGCAGGTGACGGAGGCTTTTGTAAAGCTTGCGGCGGGATATTTCCTTGCGGCGGCGCTCATAAGCGGCGGAGCATATATGTCGGCAGGCGGTGCAATATTGGGCGTTGCCGCAGGCGAACTTGTCGCATCGGCAATGCTTGTTGCCATGTATATGTACGAACGCAGAAAAGTAAGCCTGTATTATGAAAGCAGCGAGAGAAGGCAGATACTTAAAACCGTGCTGTCCGTTGCCGTTCCAGTGCTTGCGGCGGCGGTAATATCAAATGCCATGTCGCTTGCGGAAACCACGATAATCCGCACGGGACTGCTCTCGGCAGGGCTCGGCGAGGAAAAGGCACGCTACATTTACGGCGCATATACGGGATACGCAATGACGGTGTTCAATCTGCCGTCGGGAATACTCGCCACGCTCGGCGTAAGCATACTACCGATTATATCGGGAGCAACGGCGTCGGGGAATGCGGAGCGTGCGGCAAAAGCGGCGCTGTCGGGAATACGGCTTACGATATATCTTGCTTTGCCGTGCGCTGTTGTTATGTATCTTATGCCGGAGGAAATTTTGGGCGTGCTTTTCCGCAACACCGCCTCCGCAAATATGTTAAAAGCCTCCGCACCGTGTATCGTGCTTTTGTGCGTAACGCAGATAACTGCGGCGGTTATGCAGGCGTCGGGCAGGATAACCGAGCCTATAATATTTATGTTTATCGGTGCGGCGGTTAAGCTTTTTATAAGCGCACTGCTTATAAAAAGACCCGAAATTAATATTTATGGCGCAGTCATCGCCGCAAACGCAGGTTATCTCGTGACGGTTACGATAAACACGGCGGCGGTAAAAAAATATCTGAGTTTAAAATACAATATAATGTCAATAATTATAAAGCCGGCGGCATCGGCGGGGGCAATGTTTGCGGTTATGCGTCTGTTAAAAGCACCGCTTGCGGATTTGCCGTCAATAGCCGGACTGGCATGCATATGTGCGGCAGGCGGTGCGGTTTATATGTGTATGCTCCTTTTAACCGGTGCGATAGGCAAAAATGAAATCTCAAAGGTATTGTAAACAGGAAAAAAATGTGATAGAATAGATTTAGCAGGGTTAAATCTATTCAGCTTTGCACGATAGTGCAAAATTCAGCCAAAAAACAGTATCTAATATAAAAATACATACAAAGGAATGGGGATAAAAATGTCTGAGAAAAGATATACAATAAACGATTTGCTTGAAATAATGGAAACACTGCGCAGTCCGAACGGCTGTCCGTGGGATAAGGTGCAGACGCACGAGAGCATAAAAAAGAGTATGATCGAGGAAAGCTACGAGGCGATAGACGCACTCGACAGCGGCGACGACAAAGCGTTTGCAAACGAGCTGGGCGATGTGCTTTTGCAGGTGGTTTTCCATGCGCAGATAGCAAAGGAGCGCAATGCGTTCGATTTTGACGATGTGGTAAACGAGATATGCACAAAGCTTGTCACACGCCATACGCACGTTTTCGGAAAGGAACACGTAGGCGACGAAAAAGAGGCGCTCGACAACTGGGAAAAGAACAAGAAGAAAGAAAAGGGCTTAAAAACATATACCGAAACACTGCGTGACGTGCCGAAATACTATCCGGCTCTCATGCGTGCCGAAAAGGTGCAGAAAAAAGCCAAAGGCGCAGGCTTTGACTGGGACAATATAGCGGACGTGTACGCAAAGGTGTACGAGGAGGCGGACGAAATAAAGGAGGCGCAGGCAAACGGAACGGCGGCGGACGTAGAAGAGGAATACGGCGATTTCCTGTTTGCGGCGGTAAATCTGGGGCGTTTTCTCGGGATCACTCCCGAAACCGCACTGACGAAAGCGTCGGAGAAATTTATAGATCGGTTTGAGAAAATGGAGAACAAAGCGAAAGCGGACGGAAAGGAGCTTTCATCAATATCTTTGGACGAAATGGACAGAATTTGGGACGAAATTAAGCATTTAAGCTGAAAAAACAGGTCAAAACGTAAAATTTGTAAATAAAAGCTTGACATTTCAGCTTGTTTGTATTAAAATGTCATAGTAGTATAGGGAGTTTCGGGTATTTTACTATCCGGGATTTTAAATTATATCTTAGGAGGAAAAAGAAATGAACAAGACAGATTTAGTTGCAGCAGTAGCTCAGAAAGCAGAATTAACAAAGAAAGATGCTGAAAAGGCTGTCAGCGCTTTTACAGCAGCAATCACAGAAGCATTGGTTGAAGGCGACAAGGTTCAGCTCGTTGGTTTCGGAACATTTGAAGTAAGAACAAGAGACGCAAGAACAGGTAAAAATCCCCGTACGGGCGAAGTTATCAAAATTGCTGCATCAAAGGTTCCCGCATTTAAAGCAGGTAAGGCTTTAAAGGACGTTGTAAATAAGTAATTTGTTTACGAAAGAAAAGCTGCGGTAAAGCGAAATTCGCTTTGCGGCAGCTTTATTTTTTCGGCGAAAGGAATTGGGTATGAGAATAGATAAATATCTTAAAATAACACGCCTTATAAAACGCCGCTCGGTTGCAAACGAAGCGTGCGACCAGGGGCGTATAACGGTAAACGGCAAGGTCGTAAAGGCGTCGTATGACGTAAAGGAAAACGATATTATAGAAATCAGAATGGGCGAGCGTATAACAAAAGTACAGGTATGCCAAATTGCGGAGCATGTTCTGAAAAACGACGCACCCGCGCTGTACAAAATCCTGTAATAAAGGCGTATCTCGGGCATATATTGATACGGAAAGGAATGATTGCAATATGTCTGAGATTAAAAAAATAATAACCGACCACGAAATAACATTGTCAAACAGAAACAAAATGTCGCTTACGGGCGTAACGGACGTTATAAGCTTCAATGACGACAGGGTTGACCTTAAAACCAATATGGGTACGCTTGTGATAAAGGGAAAAGGGCTTAATATAAATAAGCTCAATACCGATTCGGGAAATCTCGACGTCACGGGCGAGGTACAGCTTCTCGAATATGTAAACCGCCGTGATAAGGGTACGGGAATGTTCGGCGGTCTTTTTAAATGAACAGCGGAATATATGCGCTTATCGCCCTGACTTTGTGCGGCGCTTTTTCGGCAATGCTTTTCGATGTGTTCCGTGCCATGCGTGCCGCCGGTAAAAACGGTGCGTTTATGACGGCGGCGGAGGATATTTGCTTTTGCGCCGTTACGGCGTTTGCGGTGTGGAAATGCCTGTGGATTTTCGGCAGCGGCGAACTGCGCCTTTTTGAAATTTTGGGCTTTGCGATAGGTGCAATTTTGTACATATTATTGCTGCAAAAGGTGTTTTTGAAGATTTTTACGGTGATTTTTAAAAATATTTTTAAATTTCTTCATTTTATTTCGCAAATACTCTTGACACCGCTGCGATTTTTGTATAAAATTCTATTAGTGCCTTTATATCTGCGGCTTGTCCGCCGCAGTAAAAAATGTGACGATGGGAAGGTCATAAAAAATGAACGAGATAAAAGAAAAGGTAATAAGCTTTTACAGGAAAAATAAACGTGCCATTATGTTCTGGGCGGTGGTTGCCGTTGCCGGTACGATGATGTTTCGGGGAGTTATGCAGCTTCCGCAGATACACAAAAATAAACAGAACATAGCTTCTTTGCAGGAGAAGATTGAATATGAGGGTACACGTCAAAAGGAAATTGACGAACTGAAGGATAAGGTGGATACCGACGAATACATAGAAAAAATCGCATCGGAAAAGCTCGGCTTGGTAAAGAGCAATGCGAAAATTTTCATAGATGTATCGGAGGGACAGTAATTTGCAGGGGGATAAAAAAGAAAAGATGGTTTCAGTAGGCAGCATATTAGACGGAAAAGTAGTAAGCATAATGCCGTTCGGCGCATTCGTCAGCATCGGCGATAATCAGTCGGGGCTTGTACATATATCGGAGGTGTCGGCCGATTACGTTAAAGATATAAACGACCGCCTTAAAATCGGCGACAGCGTTCGTGTGAAGGTAATAAAAATCGATGAGAACGGCAGAATAAATCTGTCAATCAAAAAAGCTGCGGAAAAAGAAAAACCCCGCATAAAAAGAGAACACACCCGTGAGCAGAACAAGCGTGTATGCCCGGCGGATGTGGATTTGTTTACGAAATCGGACGAGAATTTGTCGTTTGAGGATAAGCTTTCAAAATTTAAACAGGACAGTGACGAAAAAATACAGGCGTTAAAGAAAAACGCCGACTCAAAGCGTTCCGGCGGCTACAGCCGCAAGGGCGGATTTTCGTTTTAAATATGAATAATTAATGGGCGGAAATTCATTTTCCGCCTATTTGTCTGTTAAAGGAATAAATATGGGAGGAAGAATTATTGAATTCTGTCAGCCGAAAAAGCAGAATATATCCGATAATAGGCGCACTTCTGGTAATAATACTGTCGTTTTCGGTGCTGTATCTGGGCGATAACGTGGGTCTGAGCGATAACGGCGATTTCAGACGTGTGCTTTTGGGTAATAATCTGAAATATGCGGACGATACCGATCATTACTACCTCTTTAAAGAGGATTACAAAATGACCGTTTCGGGCAGTACCTTTTCGGAAAAGGTAAAGTCGGTCTGCGAAACAAATAAGGAAAACGAAATATATTCATCGCCGCACTTTATGGTGATAAAGCTTTCCAAGGTTTTAAATCTTGTAAGCAATACGGTATTTCACCGTGACGAAACCTCGTACGATATATTCTACCTGGCGGCGATATACATCTTTCTGCTTGCGCTTGCCGCATGGGGAATATTCACCTTTTTTGCGGATTTCAAGCGATCTCAGCGCATAGCGGTGCTGGTACTGTTTTTGGTGATGTTCTGCGATTCGGGGTATCTTTTGTACTTCAATTCGTTCTACGGCGAGCCTTTGCAGTATGTGTCGCTTATGATGCTCATTTCGGCAGGGCTTATGATTTACAAGCGCCCGAGCGTGCCGAAAGTTGTGTACTTTTATGCGGTGCTGTATATGTTCGCAGGTTCAAAGCTTGTGAATATTCCGTTCTCGGTTATAGTGAGCCTGCTTGCGGCGGTAATTATGATTTTGCGTAAGGACAGGTTCTTCAAAGCGGCGGTGGTTATATCGGCGGTTGTGTCGGTCGGGTTTATGATAAATCTTTACGTTTCCATACCCGATTGGATGCAGAACGATACAACGTATCAGTCGGTGTTTTTCGGAGTGATAAAGGAGAGCGAAACGCCCGAAAAGGATTTGGAGGAACTCGGCACATCGCCGGATTATGCGGTGCTTATGAACACGCACGCATATATGGACGGCTCGGATTATCCGCTCGACATCAATTCGGAGAGCTTTAAGGAAAAGTTTTACGATAAGGTTTCCAAAACGGATATATTGTTTTTCTATATCCGCCACCCGTGCAGACTTTTTAAAGAACTTAACACCGCAATAGAAAACTCGGCGTATATACGTC
>CAKSPN010000022.1 GCA_934481375.1 uncultured Clostridia bacterium | reverse complement strand
GACGTGCTCATTCCGGGCATAATGGAGCATCTTGAGCGCGCGGGCGTGCACTCGGGTGACTCGGTGTCGATATACCCGCCGCAGAATATCAGCGACAAAATTATCGGCGAAATCGTTGATGTGACCTGCCGGATTGCGCGCGAGCTCAAGGTAATCGGTATGATAAACATTCAGTTTATCGAGTTTGAGGGCGATTTGTATATTATTGAGGTAAACCCACGTTCAAGCCGTACCGTGCCGTATATAACAAAGGTTACGAATGTACCCGTTATCGATATTGCAACAAGAATAATGCTCGGCGAAAAGCTGAAGGATATGGGATACAAAACGGGAATTGCGCCCGAAACGGACGCCGTTGCGATAAAAGTTCCCGTGTTCTCAACGGAAAAGCTTCCGCAGGTTGAGGTGTCGTTAGGACCCGAAATGCGTTCTACGGGCGAAGTTCTCGGAGTGGGAAAGAGCTTTGAAGAGGCAATGTTCAAGGGATTTACGGCGGCAGGTACGAGAATACCGAAAAAGGGTTCGACCATACTCGCAACGATACGTGATATAGACAAAGAGGTATTTTTACCGCTTGCAAAGAGATTTGCGGCGTGCGGCTGTAACTTTATAGCAACGTCGGGAACGGCGGATTTGCTTGAAGAGAACGGCATAATCGTTCAGCGTGCGAAAAAGATAAGCGAGGGCGTGCCGAACGTTCTTGATATTATCCGAAGCGGAATAGTCGACCTTATAATAGACATTCCCAAAAAAGGAAATGATGTAAAATCGGACGGATTTAAAATCAGACGTACCGCTATAGAATGTGACGTGACGATTATGACAAGCCTTGATACGGTGGGAGCGCTTGTTGATGTTATGGAGGCGCAGTATAATGCTCAAAATGTAAACATTATTGCGCTCAATGACATAAAAACACGCCTATGATGCAATAAAATTGCTATATTTTAAGGCTTAATTATTGACATTTTGCTATTCATACAAAATTAACAAAAAAATATCTTGAAATTAGAAAAAAAATGTTGTATAATAGCAGTATAATTGATTATAACCAAACTGGAGGATAAGAGGAATGATAAGCAAAGCGTTTCAGACGATAATAACACAAATGGCTGATGTATTCCCGAAAAGATTCGGAATTGCGGATTCTCATGGATTGATTTTAGCATACAACGGTTCGGAGCCTGACCCCGATATAATGGACGAACTGGTTATGGCTGTTTCAAACAGTGATAAAACATTGTTTAAAAACGGATACACAGTAAAGGCAATGTCAAATAAGCCTTATGCGGAATATATTGTATATGTTGACGGTACGGACGAGGTGTCAAAATACTGCTGTAATTCAATCGTTATTGCGGCAAACAATGTAAGACATTATTATGATGAAAAATATGATAAGACAAACTTTATGCAGAATATCATTCTGGATAATCTTCTGTCATTCGATCTGCACCAGAAAGCACGCGAACTGCATGTGGATATTGAAGCACCGAGAGCGGTGTTTATCATAAAGGTACAGGAAACTGGCGAAACGGGAATTTACGAAGTAGTAAGAAATATGTTCCCCGATAAGGAAAAAGACTTTATCGTGCATATAGACGCAAACAATATCGCTCTTATAAAAGAGCTTAAAGAGGTTGTTTCGTCGGAGGAGCTTGAGAATACGGCGCAGTCGATACTCGATACAATAAATGCCGAAACAATGCTTACGGTGCTTATCGGCTTAAGCTCGCCGGCAAACAATATCGATGAGCTTAACAATTCCTATAAAGAGGCACAGACTGCTCTTGAAGTCGGCAAAGTGTTCGATGAGGAGAAGTATATTCTGAATTATGATAATCTCGGAATAGGCAGACTTATATATCAGCTTCCGATAAAGCTGTGCGAGCTGTTCCTGCAGGAGGTATTCAAGAAAGGCGATCTTACCGCGCTTGATGACGAAACAATACTTACCATCAATAAATTCTTTGGTAACGATCTTAATGTCAGTGAAACGTCAAGACAGCTTTTCGTTCACAGAAACACGCTTGTTTACAGACTTGAAAAAATCTATAAGCTGACGGGACTGGATTTGAGAAAGTTTGACCAGGCAATTGTATTTAAGGTTGCGATGATGGTTCATAAGTATTTGGCGTCCAATCCGATGAAAATATGATTAAACGTAAATAAGGGCGTGAAAACGCCCTTTTGTTTTTGGAAGGAGTTTTTTGAAGTGGAAGAACAGCTTGACGTTATCCCGAAGAAAAAAAGCAGAAAAAGAGTGACAATCGCCATAGTGATGACGGCAATAATCACTTTCGGGATTGCCAATTTTCTTAATACTTATGTGTTTGTGTATCTGCCGTCATTATCGCCCGATAAGAATTTTACAAATAAGCTGACGGTAATAAACAACATACTTAAAACAAAATACCTTTATGATGTTGACGATACGGACGCAAACGAGGCGGCTCTTACCGCTTATGTGGAGGGTTTGGGCGAGCCGTATACGCATTATTACCGCCCCGAAGCTTTTGAACGGTATCTGTCCGCTATGAATGACGCATATGTCGGAATAGGAATAACGGTATCGGCAAATACGGAAAACAACAGCATAGAGGTTGTTGACGTGTCGGCAAATTCCCCCGCGGCAGAGGCGGGAATACAGACGGGCGATATAATTACCGCCGTGGACGGCGAAACGTTTGACGGCGAGCATATGAGCGACGCCGTGGAAAAAATCAAGAGCGAAGGTAAGGGCACAAGCGTTACCGTCACGATTATGAGAAACGGGGAGGCAACGGATATAAATGTTGTCCGCAAGGATATTGACAAAGACTCGGTAACGGGAAAAATGCTTGAAAACAATATAGGCTATGTGCGTATAACAAACTTTAATTCCGAGGCGGCAGGCAGTAAACGAAGCACGTATACCGAGTTTAAGGACGAAGTAGGAAAGCTTACCGAAAGCGGTATGCAGAAAATGATAATAGATTTAAGGGGAAACCCCGGCGGCGCATTGGACGTCATGTGCGACATTGCCGATATAATAGCGCCGGAGGGAGCAATCACCACAATTGAGTATAAAAACGGAAAGAAAAAGACGTATTCCTCCGACTCGAATGAAATGAACATTCCCATAGCGGTGCTTATAAATCAAGACAGCGCCAGTGCGTCGGAGCTTTTGACAATATGCCTTAAGGACTATAAAAAAGCGACCGTTATAGGTACAACAAGCTTTGGCAAGGGGATTGTGCAGTCGGTATATCCGTTCACGGACGGATCGGGAATGTCGGTCACCGTTGCCAAATACTATTCGCCGAACGGCGTGTGCATACACGGTACGGGGGTAGAGCCCGATATAACCGTTGAACTCAGTGAGGAGTATAAAAACTACTATCCCGAATCAATCCCCGAAGGCAGTGATACACAGCTTTCAAAGGCGATTGAGGTCTTAATGCAATAAATTTTGTCAAAATTACTTGACATATATACCGCATAGGGGTTAAAATATATTCTGAGTATTTATGTTTTATGGGAGTGATTATATGCTTATTACAACAGCGCCGAGGGGCACTAAGGATCTTTTGCCCTCCGAGAGCTATAAGTGGCAATATATAGAAGGGGAATTTAAAAAGGTATGCGCTTGCTTTAATTATAAGGAAACGCGTGTTCCGACATTTGAGCATACGGAATTGTTTGAGCGCGGCGTCGGCGACACAACAGACGTTGTGGAAAAGCAGATGTACACGTTCCTTGACAAGGGCGGCAGAAGCGTTACGCTTCGACCCGAGGGAACGGCGTCCGTGACGCGCAGTTTTTTGCAGAACAGTCTTTATGCGGAGGCTATGCCCGCAAAGATGTATTATAATATTCCCTGTTTCAGATATGAGAAAAGCCAAAAGGGAAGATTGAGAGAATTTCATCAGTTCGGCGTAGAGGTTTTCGGCGCAAAAGAGCCGACAATCGACGCCGAGGTTATTTCGCTTGCGCTCACATTTCTTGACCGTGTGGGACTGAAGGATTTGACGGTACACGTAAACAGTATAGGCTGTAAGGAATGCCGTAAGGCGTACAATGAGCGCTTAAGAGAGTATTTCAGACCACGCCTTGACGAATTGTGCGAAACGTGCAGGGGCAGATTTGAAAGAAATCCGCTGAGAATTCTGGACTGCAAATCGGAGATATGCCAGAGCATAGGCAAGGACGCACCCGTCCTGCTTGATTATATTTGCGATGATTGCCGTGAGCATTTTAAAAAATTCAAGACCTGCCTTGACAATATGGGTATTGAATATACGATAGATTCGGGCATTGTAAGAGGACTTGATTATTATTCAAAAACGGTGTTTGAAATAATAAGCGGAGATTTCACCGTGTGCGGCGGCGGACGTTATGACGGACTTGTAGAGGAACTCGGCGGTCAGCCTACTCCGGGAATAGGTTTCGGACTCGGAATAGAAAGACTTTTGTTAAGACTTGAGGAAACGGGAGCGGTTATTCCTTTGCCCGAACCTCTCGATTTGTACATCGCACCGCTCGGGGATAAAGCCTCGGTGTATGCGCAGAAGCTTATATATAATCTTCGCCGTGACGGCATAAAGGCGGAAACGGATCATACGGGCAGAGGATTGCGTGCACAGATGAAATATGCGGACAAACTCGGCTGCCGTTATACGCTTGTTCTTGGTGACAACGAAACGGATTCGGGACGTGCGTCTGTGAAGAATATGGAAAACGGCGAACAGACGGAAATCGAGCTTGATAAGCTGTCCGAATTTTTTGCAAAAGTCTGAATAATCGAAAGGAATGGTATAATTAATGGATACAATGAAGGGGTTAAAGCGTACAAATTATTGCGGCGAAACCGAGGGCGTAGGCAAAACGGTTGTTGTCGGGGGTTACGTTCAGAAAATAAGAGATTTGGGAAATCTGATATTTATAGATTTAAGGGACAGAACGGGAATTGTTCAGCTTGCGTTTGACGATAACACCGACAGAGAGGTTTTCAACAAAGCCAAAACCTGCCGCAGTGAGTTTGTGCTTATGGCAAAAGGTACTGTAAGAGAGCGTGAGAGCAAGAACACGGATATAAAAACAGGCAGTATAGAAATATATGTCGATGATCTGAGAATACTTGCAAAGGCGCAGACTCCGCCTTTTGAAATAACGGACGACACGAACGTAAACGAGGAATTAAGGCTCAAATACCGTTATCTTGATTTAAGACGTTCGGTCTTGCAGGAAAACATTATAAAAAGAGGCAAGATTGCAAAAACGGCAAGAGATTATTTCTATGAAAACGGATTTATCGAGATAGAAACACCGATGATGATGAAATCCACTCCCGAGGGCGCAAGAGATTACGTTGTGCCGTCAAGAGTACATCACGGAAAGTTTTATGCTCTGCCGCAGTCGCCGCAGATATATAAACAGCTTCTTATGATTGCGGGATATGACAGATATATTCAGCTTGCACGCTGTTTCCGTGATGAGGATTTGAGAGCGGACAGACAGCCCGAATTTACACAGATAGACCTTGAAATGTCTTTTGTTGACGTTGAAGATATTCTTGAAATGGGAGAGGGATTTATAAAGCGTTTGTTTAAGGACGTTATGAATATCGACATATCTACTCCGCTCCCCAGACTTACTTATAAGGACGCAATGGCAAGATACGGCTCGGATAAGCCGGATACAAGATTTGGTATGGAAATAACCGATATATCCGATCTTGTTAAGGATTGCGGTTTCGGTGTGTTTACGGGCGCAATAGAAAACGGCGGTTCGGTTCGTGCAATAATTGCAAAGAATGCGGCGTCTGTACTTACGAGAAAAGAAATAGACAAACTTACGGAGTATACAAAGGGCATAGGCGCAAAGGGACTTGCGTATATCAGATGGTCGGAGGACGAGCCTAACGCAAGCTTTAAGAAGTTTATGCAGAACGGAGAAACGGACGCAATACTTGAACGACTCGGCGCAGAAAAAGGCGATGTCATTCTTATTGTTGCCGATAAAGATAAGGTAACGCTCCCGACGCTCGGCGCACTGCGCTTAAAGGTCGCAAAACAGCTTGATATTATACCCGAGGGTTGGAATTTCCTCTGGATTACGGAGTTCCCGTTCTTTGAATACAATGATGAAACAGGTAACTGGGATGCAATGCATCACCCGTTTACAATGCCTATGGACGAATGTATTCAGTATCTTGATACAGCGCCCGAAAAGGTTACGGCAAAGGCGTATGACCTTGTCCTTAACGGCATAGAGCTGTCGAGCGGATCTATCCGTATAACGGATTACGAGCTTCAGCAGAAGATGTTTGAGGCACTGGGACTTACCGATGAGGAAATCGAGGCAAAATTTGGATTTTTGGTAGAGGCATATAAATACGGCGCCGCTCCTCACGGCGGTATGGGAATAGGTCTTGACAGACTTTCTATGCTTATGTGCGGTGCGGACAGCTTAAGGGACGTAACGGCGTTCCCGAAGGTTCAGAATGCTTCCGAGCTTATGTCGGGCGCACCCGGACCGATAGATGACGCTCAGATGCAGGAGCTTGCGATTGCGGCTGTTGATGAGGAAAAGTAACGGAGGGTAATTGTTATGCGGATGATTGCTGCTACGAAAAATAAAGGTAAAATCCGGGAGATAGAAAATATTTTCGGAAAGCTCGGAATTGAGGTAGTGTCGGCGGAGGACGACGGTATAGACGTTGAGGTTGAGGAAACAGGCTCATCATTTATCGAAAATTCCCTTATAAAAGCACGCTCCATAGCTATGTTCTGCGACAGTATCGTTCTTGCTGACGACAGCGGTTTGTGCGTGGACGCTCTGGGCGGACGCCCGGGAATTTACAGCGCACGATATGCCGGCGAGGGCGCATCGGACAGCGAAAAGGTAGCAAAGCTTTTGGAGGAAATGAAAGGCGTAACGGAAAGATCGGCTATGTTTGTGACTGCGGCGGCGGTGGTTTTCCCCGACGGACGTGAGGTTACGGCAATGGGCGAGGTAAGGGGTTATATACTCGACGCCCCCGAGGGAAACAACGGTTTTGGCTATGATCCTGTATTTTACAGCCGTGAACTCGGGAAAAGCTTTGCCATGGCAACAGATGAGGAAAAGAACAGCGTAAGCCACAGAAGCCGTGCGCTTAGAGCATTGTACGAAAAGATAAAGGATTTTCCCGAAATGACGGAGAGTGAATAAAAAGGTTTGTGCCTTCGGCACGGAAAGGAACGGTTATATAATGGATATTTTTGAGGAGTATATGTTTGCCGGAAAGAGAACACCTAAGGATTATCTTATAATGGGACTTATAGTAGCCGCTGCGGCATTGGTTTCGTGTTTTCTTTTCATACTGCCGATGATTATTGCACAGGCAACGGGATTAGCGTTTTCGTTCACACTGCCGTTTGTGCTGACGGCGCTTGCATGGTACGGAGCGTACAGACTTATGCAGCACAGATATGTCGAGTTTGAGTACACTTTGGCAAATTCGGAAATGGATATAGACAAAATCATTGCAAAGAGAAGCAGAAAAAGACTTATAAGCGTTGATTTCAAGGAAGCGGAAATAGTTGCCGCAGTAGATGACAGCGAGCATAATTCCGCTTATGGAAATACGGATTTCACCGTGTATGACGCATCGGGAAATTATGAGGACGGCGTTTATTTTGCCGACTTTTCGTCAGACGGCAAAAAAATACGTCTGCTTTTCAGACCTACCGAGAAAATTATGGAGGACATAAGAAAGTTTAACCCGAGAAACGTTTTTATTAAGTAATAAAGTCTTAATGGCAGAAAGGGACGGGTATAGTTGTGAAGGCTTATTTTGCGGAACAGATGCGGTCGGTTGACCGTGCGGCGGAGGAAAAAGGCGGTATTTTGAGCATTGTGCTTATGGAAAACGCCGCTGCCGCCTGTATGAAAGAGTTGGATAAGATACCCAATATACATAACAAAAGCGTTGCCGTATTCTGCGGAAAAGGCAACAACGGCGGTGACGGCTTTGCGCTTGCACGCCGTCTGTATAATGCCGGGATTGACGTTTCGGTGTTTTTGGTGTGCGGAACGGATTTTTCGGGCGACGCAAAGATAAATTACGATATTATCCGAAAAATGGACGTTAATATAGATGTCGTTTCTGATACGGAAAACCTTAAATATATTATAAGAGCGTTTGATATAACGGTTGATGCGATTTTCGGCACGGGGATACACGGTACCGTAAGAGGGATTGCGTATGACGTTATAGACGAAATAAATAAAAATGCAAAGTATGTGTTATCCGTGGACGTTCCGAGCGGTATCAACTCGGACAGCGGAGAGATATGCGGCGTGTGCGTAAAGGCGGATAAAACCGTTACGTTTGCGGCATATAAGGTGGGAATGTTAATGTTCCCTGCGGCGGATTTTACGGGCGAAACAATTGTGGCGGATATATCAATACCGCAGTACATTACCGATGATATTCCCGGTATAACCGTAACTGACAAGGATTTTGTAAACAGTGTTATTCCCAAACGCAGAAACAATTCACACAAGGGCGATTACGGAAAGCTTCTGATAATTGCCGGGAGTCGCGGTATGACGGGAGCGGCATATATGGCTGCCGAGTCGGCAATGCGTTCGGGCTGCGGACTTGTCACGCTTGGAATTTGCGAGTCGCTTAACGGCGTGCTGGAGGAAAAAACAACAGAGGTTATGACACTGCCTTTACCGGATACGGACGGGCATTTGTCGCAAAAGGCGGCAGAGGCGCTTGCCGATAAGATAAACTCATACGATGCGGCGCTTATAGGACCGGGATTGGGCAGGAGTGACGATATTAAAGCGGTAGTCAGAAGGGTGCTTGAAGTATCTAAAGTTACCGTGATTATCGACGCAGACGCAATAAATGCGGTTTGTGAGGATAAGAGCGTGCTGTCAAAATGCAGCTGTAATCTTATATTCACGCCCCATTCGGCTGAAATGTCACGGCTGTGCGGAATGGATATTCCGTATATCGAGGAAAACAGGCTTTCGGTGTCTAAGGAGTTTGCGGAGGAGTACGGTGCAGCTGTTATATTAAAAGGACATCATACGATTGTAACAGGTTCAGACCTTACGCAATATATTAATATTACAGGCAATGCAGGCTTGGCAAAGGGCGGCAGCGGAGACGTACTTGCCGGAATAACGGCGGCGTTTGCGGCAAGGGGTATGGACGAAGCCTCGGCGGCAGCGGCGGCTGTGTATGTGCATGGGCTGGCGGCGGATATTGCGGTTTCGGGGCGCAGTATGGATTGGCTCTCCGCAGGCGATGTAATAGAGTGTATTCCGAAAGCGCTTGATAAGATACAGAGGAAGTAACCATATATTACAACTGGAAAAACAGCTGAAAATATGTTATTATAGAGAGGAATTAATATGAATAAGAGAACTTGGGCAGAGGTTGATCTGGACGCTATAGCTCATAATATGAGAGAAATAAGAAGAATAACCGATCCGAAAGCACAGATTATGGCGGTTATAAAGGCGGACGGTTACGGACACGGATTTCTGGAGGTTACCAAAACCCTTTTGGAAAACGGTGCGGACAGACTTGCCGTGGCAATTCCGCAGGAGGGAAAACAGCTCAGAAAAAGAGGAATAGACGTTCCCGTTCTGATTTTGAGCGCAACAATGGAGGACGATATTGATGAAATAATAGACCTCGATCTTACAACCAATGTTTTTTCCTACGAGTTTGCGGAGGTAATATCAAAAGCGGCGCAGAAAAAGAAAAAGACTGCAAATGTTCATATTAAGCTTGATACGGGTATGAGCCGTATCGGATTTGTAATTTCCGACAATAACGAGGAGGTTATCAACGAAATACTGAGAATTTCAAAACTTCCTTATATCAATATTGAGGGCTTGTTTTCACACTTTTCCACTTCCGACGAAAAGGACGATACGTATACAAGACTTCAGTTCAAACGCTTTATGGCTGTTGCCGATGAGCTTAAAGCAAGGGGATTGGATATTCCCATAAAGCACATATGCAACAGCGCCGGAGTGATGATGTACCCCGAAATGCATCTTGATATGGTGCGCCCGGGCGTTATCCTGTACGGAATGTATCCATCGGACGAGGTAGACAAATCAAAGCTTGACCTTATACCGGCAATGACCCTTAAATCACGCATATCCTATGTAAAAGAAGTGGAAGCGGGCAGAGGGGTCAGCTACGGCAAGGAGTACATAACCGACAGAACTACCAAAATAGCGACTGTTCCGATCGGTTATGCAGACGGATACTTAAGAAAGATTGCAAAGCACGGAGAAATGATTGTTCACGGCGTAAAAGTTCCTATAATCGGAAGAATATGTATGGATCAGTGTATGATTGACGTCACAGATGTCCATAATATAGAAAGAGGCGACGAAGTAATCATTTTTGGGCGCGAGGGAGTTACGATAGACGATGTTGCGCAGTGGTGCGAAACCATTAACTACGAAATTTCCTGTACAATCAGCAAACGTATCCCGAGAATATATACAAAGGACGGAAAGGCGGTGAAAGTCCTTGATTATCTTCTCTGATATGAGAGAAGAAACTTTTCGGAAAGGGGCCTGATTGCTTTGTCACACAACGGTAAAGCTGATAAAAAACTTATAAAAGAGCTTGAAAAAGGCTATAAGGAAATGTCAGAAATCAATCTTGAATTGGCACAAGAGTGTTTAAATGCGGACAATGAGTGTCTTTCGCAGCGTGAGGAAAAACTGACGGAGTGTGAATAAAAAGTGATTGTGAAAAGAGGAGATATTTATTATGCCGACCTAAGTCCGGTTGTCGGCAGCGAGCAGGGAGGAGTCAGGCCTGTTCTGGTAATACAGAACGATGTGGGGAACAAATACAGCCCTACGGTTATTGCCGCTGCCATAACGAGCCGTATAAACAAGGCAAAAATGCCCACGCATATTGAATTGGCGGCTTCAGAGTACGGACTTAACAAGGACAGTGTTGTTTTACTGGAACAAATCAGAACGATAGATAAAAAAAGATTACGTGAGAAAATCGGACGCCTGGACGAGGAACTTATGGAAAAGGTCAATGCGGCTCTTTCGATAAGCTTCGGATTGTGCGGATTTTAAACAGTATGCGGCCGAGCGGCTACATAAAATATAAAGAAGTCCTGTTCATAGTGAACAGGACTTCTTTTCAATACTGCGGATAATCGGGCATAACGAGCGCCGCTATAATGTACGCCAATATTCCCGAGCCGAAGCATACCGCAAGGATTACCCAAATGAGCCGCACTATTGTGGAATCAATATTAAAATACTCGGCTATGCCGCCGCATACGCCGCATAATTTCTTGTCTGTCTGAGATTTATATAATTTTTTCATTTCAAAGCCTCCCGCAAAATTTCATAATTCGATTGTAGCACAAAATTTGAAAAAATTCAACATGTTTTTATTGACTTAATAATGCCTGTGTGGTAGAATGTATGCGTAATTTGAATAACGGAGGCGCTACCTATGATAAATAATGCGGAATGGATATGCCCGAAAGAGGATTTCGGGTTTGTGTGTCCTGAATTTATCAAAAGATTTAAAACGGAAAAATCGGTAAAAAAAGCATACATAAGTATTTCGGCTTTGGGAGTATACGAGGCGTTTTTGAACGGAGAAAGAATAGGCGATTTTGTGCTTGCGCCCGGCTGGACGGCGTATAAGAAAAGATTGCAGTATCAGACCTATGATATAACGCCGCTGCTTTCGGAGAATAACGAAATTTCGGTATTTGTCGGCAAGGGCTGGTGCAGAGGCCGTATAACGAGCGTTCAGAGTATGATAGACAAGCCGTATACCTTGATTGCGCAAATTTGCGTTGAGTATGAGGACGGAACAAGCGAAACGATAAATACTGACGAGAGCTGGAGCGTGAAAAAAAGTAATATTGTATTTTCGGATATTTATGACGGAGAAACGTATGATGCTTTGGTAAAAAGCGAAGAAGAAAGCGTAAAAATCACTGCCGAGAATAAAGATGTGCTTATTCCGCAGGAGGGCGAAAAGGTTTGCGAGCATGAGCGCATAAAGCCGATTTCGTATATTGTAACGCCAAAGGGCGAACGTGTTATTGATTTCGGGCAGGAGGTATCGGGTTACGTTGAATTTTGCGTCAATGCAAAAGCAGGGGATAAGGTGAAAATCTCCCACGCCGAAGTGCTTGACAAGTTCGGTAATTTCTATACCGAAAATTACCGCTCGGCAAAGGCAAAGCTTGAATACATATGCCGTGACGGCGAGCAGACATACAAGCCGCATTTAACATTTTTCGGATTTAGATATATCCGACTTGACGAGTATCCCGGTGAGGTAGATTTGGATAATTTTACGGCAGTTACCGTTTATTCAGATATTAAGCAGACGGGACATTTTGCTTGCTCAAATAAAAAGCTCAATAAGTTTTTCAACAATGTTTTGTGGTCGCAGAGGGATAATTTTATAGATGTGCCGACAGACTGCCCTCAGCGTGACGAGCGGTTAGGCTGGACGGGCGACGCACAGGTATTTGCAAAAACGGCGGCGTATAATTTTGATGTAAGAAAATTCTTTATAAAATGGCTTCATGATATGTGTGCCGACCAGGCAGACAACGGCATTATACAAAGGATTGTTCCGTATGTATGGGGCGAGGAGCCGGGTACGGTAAGCGGTGCGGCGGCATGGAGCGATGTGGTGACAATAGTTCCGTGGACAATGTATATGATGTACGGCGACAAGCGCTTTCTTGAAGATACGTATGAAGCAATGAAGAAATGGGTCGATTTTGTCGGAGGTGACTCACTTGACAAATACCTCTGGACGCACAGCGATCATAAAAACGATTACGGCGACTGGCTTTCGCTCGATAATCCCGACACAACCAATCCTGCCAATCTGGGCGGAGATACCGATCAGGATTTTATATCGAGTGCATTTTATGCTTATTCCGTATCGCTGTTTGTGAAGACGGGAAATGCTCTCGGACGTGATATGTCGGAATATGAGAAATTGTATGAAAATATCGTAAAAGCGTTCAAGGAGCGGTTTAATACATATAATACGCAGACGGCTCACGTGCTTGCGCTGATGTTCAATCTTACGGACGAAAAGCAGAAAACGGCGGACAGCCTTGCCGAAATGGTAAAGGACGGCTTGAAAACAGGCTTTGTCGGCGCTCCGTATCTGTTGTATGCATTAAGCGACAACGGACATACCGAGTCCGCATACGACCTTTTGTGCCGTGAGGAATATCCCTCATGGCTGTATCCCGTAAACAAGGGCGCCACAACGATATGGGAGCATTGGGACGGAATACGTGATGACGGATCGTTCTGGAAAGCGGATATGAATTCATTCAATCACTATGCTTACGGTTCGGTAATGGATTGGATATACAGCACCGCAGCAGGAATAAAACCTGATAAGGCAGGATTTGAAAGTGTTATAATCGAGCCGAAGCCGTCAAAGCACCTTGAGTGGCTTGAGGCGTCATATGAAACCGTCAAAGGAACGGTAAGCGTAAAATGGGTTTATGAAAACGATAACGTGCGGTATGATATAACCGTACCGTCGGACGCAAAAATAATAATCGACGGAAAATGCAGAAATGTCAAACAGGGAAGTTACGTATTATTCGGAAAAGCCTGATAAAAAAATCTCACCGAAATCGGTGAGATTTTTTTATTCTGCATTTGGTGAAGATGAAGGCATTGCAGACGGCGACGGTGACGGCTCAACGCCGTATTCGATGTCGTCAAGTCTGTGGAATGTGTAGCCTTCGCCGCTCAGATATTCTATTATCGAGCCGAGTGCGTCCGCTGTTGCCTGTTTTGCCGATGCGTCATGCATCAAAACCACAAGATTGTTAAGCTTTGAGGAAGTGTTGCGCTTTAAATATTCCAAAAGCTCCTGCGCATTTTTCTTTTTGCCTTCCGCATCTCCGTTTAATGTGTTCCAGTCAACGTAATAAAATCCCATATCCTGAAGCGTTTTTTTGTATTTCTGCTTTTCCGCCGCATGGTCGCCGGCGTTGTAACTGCCGCCGGGGAAACGCATCAGCTTAAATTCTTCGTTATCCGTGACGCCGTTTATAAGTTCGTAGGTTTTCTCTACCTCACTTCTAAAGCTTTCCTCGGTATCATATAATTTATTGTAATCGTGAGAGTATGAATGTCCGGCAATCAAATGACCTTCCTCATAAACACGGCGTGCCATATCGGGATTTTTCTCAATATTTGAGCCTGTCTGGAAAAACGTTGCCTTGGCATTGTATTTGCGCAGTGTATCGAGAATTTGGGGAGTTATATTCTTTGTCGGACCGTCATCAAACGTAAGATAACAGCGCTTTGTCTGTCCCGAGTCTTTCAGCACATTAAGCAAATCGTTCTCCTCCGATGCAGGGGGAATGGTGTTTTCGGGAACGGGAGTTGCTGACGGTTCAACCGACGCAGACGGCGTTTCCGAAGTCTGCCCGTTATCGTTATGGGTGCATTTTGACAATGACGCAAACAAAATAACTGCGGCTGCAAAAATACATACGAGGATAATAACGGCACGTATGCGCTTTTTCCTGCGGCGCCTTTTTCTTATACGCTCACGGCGCCTGCTTTCAAAATCTCTGTATTCAGCCATTATAACCCTCCTAAGATACTGTAGTTCGACAAAATTCATATTAAAATCGCATATAATAATAGTATATACTATTATTCGATAAAATTCAACACATAAATTAAAAAAGATATAAATTTTTTTGAAAGGAATGAGTTTTGAAATGAAAAAAATTTTACCCCTGATGCTTGCCGCAGTGCTTACTCTTTCTGCGTGCGGCGAAACGGTAACGGAAAAGGCACCGGAGATTACGCCGCTGCCTGCGGCGTCGCCCGAACCGACAATTTCCTGTACGCCGTCACCCGAAAAATATGACAGCCTAAACAGCAAGGGTACAGGCTGGGGACTTGTACGCAAAAAAGGTGCGCCGCCGGAGGTTGAGGCAAAATCCGAAAAACTGCTTGAAGAAAACGGCGGATATTACATAGATAAAAATGCGGAAAAGGTGATGTATCTTACATTTGACGAGGGGTATGAGAACGGATTTACCTCAAAAATTCTCGATGTTTTGCAATCGGAGAATGTTCCTGCGGCGTTTTTTGTAACAGGTCCTTATCTGAAAAATCAGACGGAGCTTGTAAAGCGAATGATAGACGAGGGGCACATAGTCGGAAATCACACGGTAAATCATCTTAATCTGCCAAATCAGACGGCGGCCAAGGTGCAGACGGAGCTTGGCGAACTCAATAAGATGTGTGAGGAAATGTACGGAGTGTCAATGCATTATATGCGTCCGCCGGAGGGAGAATACAGCGAAAAGGTACTTGCCGTCGCAAAGGATATGGGATATAAAACAATATTATGGAGTTTTGCGTACAAGGATTGGGACGTAAATATTCAAAAAGGAAAAGATTATGCAATAAGCCAGGTAGTACCGTATTTTCATAACGGCGCAATACTGCTCCTGCACGCAGTTTCCTCCGATAATGCCGCCGCTTTGGAGGACATAATAAGGAAAGCGAAAGAGGAAGGATACGAATTTAAAAGCCTTGATTGCCTTTCGGAAAGTAACAGTGTGTCATAAAATGTAATAAAATCGTGCAATTATTACAAAAAGATTACTGAATAATGTATATTTTATACTAATTCAAAGAAAAAAGCGTAACATTATTGACCTTTTGCGGATTTTGGGTTAAAATAATAGATATACAATGGAGGAACAGGAATGAGGATTATAGCCGGTGTCCGCAGAGGGCATAAGCTTCTCGAATTTGAGGGGCAGTCGGTACGCCCGACAACGGACAGAGTTAAAGAATCTGTATTCAATATCATTCAGCAGTTTATTCCGGACGCATACGTTCTCGATATGTTCGGCGGAAGCGGTGCGCTCAGTTTTGAGGCGCTGTCGAGGGGAGCGGAGGCGGCTGTCTGCACGGACATTGACCCGAAGTCCGTGGACATTATAAGGAAAAACGCCGAAAATCTCGGCTTTTCGGAAAAATGCGAAATTTTGAATATGTCCTGCTTTGACTATGTGAAAACCACAGAGAAAAAGTTTGATATTATTTTTCTTGACCCTCCGTATAACAAAGGGTTCATTGAGGATGCGCTTGAGTCGGCTGTTAAATACGGTTTGCTTTCGGAGGAGGGCATAATTGTGCTTGAAAGCGATTCGGGCGATTTTCGGGGGGATATTGCCGGATTGTCGGTATACAGGCAAAGAAAGTACGGCAGAACTTATATTACAGTATACAAAAAGGAACAATTCAAATGAGAATAGCTGTTTATCCGGGTAGTTTTGACCCGATAACCAACGGTCATCTTGACATTGTGGAGCGTGCAAGCCATATTTATGATAAGGTGATTGTGGGAGTGCTTAACAATGCAAAGAAAAATCCGCTTTTTACCGCACAGGAAAGAGTGGAACTGATAAAGAAGGTTACAAGCC
>CAKSPN010000021.1 GCA_934481375.1 uncultured Clostridia bacterium | reverse complement strand
TAACAGAATTTATTATTACGGCGCCGGGAATATCGTAAGCGCAAATGTTGACGGCTCGGATAAGCAGAACATATTCAAAGAAGCAAAACAGGGTCTTACCGATAATTTTGTTGTAGACACTAACTCAAACGGAGATAAGGCTGTTTGGTGGACAAAGGCGCAATCGGGTGCTGCGGAGGTTTATTCCGCACTGTACAGGGACAATGAGTGGAGCGATGAAATCAACGTAACCTCGCTTGGCAATACCGCAAAATATCCCTCGGGAATTTTAAACGATGACGGAACAATGCTTGTTGCGTTTACGGGCGGTATAACCGAAAATAATGAAATCACGCAAACGGATTTATACACTGTTTCGGTAGCTCCGTCATACGATTTGGAAATGACGGACGCATATATAGACGAGGAAACAATGACTGTTCACGCCACGGTCAAAAACAGCGGTGAATTGGCAGTAAACTCGTACACGGTGAGCCTTGATGACGGCGGAACAAACAATTCGGTTACCGTAACCGAAGCATTGCCGGCGGGAGGTACAAAAGAGGTTGAGATTGCCTATAACAAACCCACAGACTTCACAAAACGCACCATTACGGCGGCGGTGTCGGCGGATAATAAAGAGGAATACAATCTCAACAACAACAGTGCCGAAATATCGGTCGGACTGTCTGATGTTTCGATAATTTCCGTAGATAGTTACGAAAAGCTCCCAAGTTCCTCTGCGGTGGTTGCTATAGAGAATAAGGGTAATTGCGATGCCGAAAACGTGATACTTTCGTTAAGAAAGGAAACGGAGAACGGCGAGGCGGTTAATGAGATGAATATCGGAACGCTTGCAGCCGGTGAGGAAAAGAGCGTAACGATTGATTATGAGCCGTTAAAGTACGAGAATGTTCTCTGGTACGTGACGGTGCAAACGGACTCTGATGAGATCACAACGGCAAACAACGCTGAGTATTTCGTAAACGAAAGTTCGATCAATTTAGCCGAAACGGAACATAAGATATTAAACTATAATATTAATGATACAACGCTCTCGGTGAACACATTCGTAAAGAATAATATGGAAACACAGCTTGTCGGCAATTTTTATGCCGCAGTGTACAGCAGCAAAAATGAGCTTGTCGGAGTTGCCGTTCAGCCGATAAATGTGTCAGGCTACGGCGATACGGGTGTTGATTTGTGGATAAATAATTACACCAAACACGACGGCGATTACATAAAAGCGTTTATATGGGACGAAAAACAAACTCCGAAATGCAGCGTTGACATACAGAATATACAATAAATTTTAAAAACTTTACACCTGTCTTGACAGGTGTAAAGTTTTGTTGTATAATGGGGAAAACGGAGGAGAAAACATGGAAAACATAATAAACGATATAAAAAGACTGAAACGTGAAAAAAATGCGGTTATCCTTGCGCATTACTACGTAAATGATGACATACAGGCGATTGCGGATTATGTCGGCGACTCATACTATCTCGCCAAGGTTGCAAAAAGCAGCAATGCGGACACAATAGTGTTCTGCGGTGTGAGATTTATGGGCGAGAGCGCAAAAATATTAAATCCCGAAAAGACGGTCATTATGCCCGATATGGGTGCGGACTGTCCTATGGCGCATATGGTTGATGAGGAAAAAATCAAGGCGCTTAGGGAAAGATATTCCGACCTGGCGGTGGTGTGTTACATAAATTCCACGGCAGAGATAAAGTCGCTAAGCGATGTGTGCGTCACATCGTCAAATGCAGTGCGGATAGTAAAGGCGCTTGAGAACAAGAACATATATTTTATTCCCGACGGAAATCTCGGACGGTATGTGAGCGAACTTGTGCCGGAAAAGAATTTTATTCTCGGAGGCGGATATTGTCCCGTACATAATGATTTTGACCCTGAGGAGATAAAACACCTTAAATCGGAACACACGAACGCACCAGTGCTTTCACACCCGGAATGTCGGAGTGACGTGCTTGCGCTTACGGATTTTACAGGTTCTACCTCGGAGCTTATAGATTACACCGTAAAAAGCGAAAATAATGAGTTTATAATATGCACCGAGCGCGGCGTGCTTTACGAGATGAAAAAAAGAAGTCCCGAAAAGAATTTTTACCCTGCGGACAAAGGGCGTATATGCACCGATATGAAGCTCAACACCCTTGAAAAGCTTCGTTCCGCACTTGAAAGCGGCACCAACACAATCGAAATAAGCGCCGAACTGCGGCAAAGGGCATTAATACCATTAGAGCGTATGATAGAACTCGGCAGGTGAAAATTCCGCTTCTCACACATTTGCACTCACTTGCATATAGAAATATGCGGCGTTCGCTTAAATGCGCAATCTGCGAAATTTTCAGAAAATAAAGCCGCACTCGCACATTTGCACTTAAAGCGCATAGAAAGGATTGATTACAAATGAAAACCGATATAGTTATTGTCGGGACGGGTGTGAGCGGACTGTATTGTGCGCTCAATTTACCCAAAGATAAAAAAATATTAATGATAACCAAAGAAACCGCCGAGGACAGCGATTCGTTCCTGGCGCAGGGCGGAATATGCGTGCTGAAAAGCGATGATGATTACGACAGCTATTTTGAGGACACAATGCACGCCGGGCATTATGAGAACAACAAGCGCTCCGTTGAAATAATGATAAAATCATCGCCGAAAGTCATAGAGGAACTTATCGGATACGGTGTGGATTTTGAGCGTGACGAAAACGGCGGACTGCGCTACACCCGTGAGGGTGCGCACTCCACGCCGAGGATACTTTTCCACCGTGACATAACGGGAAAAGAGATAACGTCAAAGCTTCTTACTGAAGCAAAAAAGCGCAGTAACATAACCATTAAAGAGCATTTTACAATGCTCGATATAATCGAGAGCGAAAACGAGTGTTTAGGAATAATCGCAAAAGACGAAAACGGAAAAATTACCGAAATAAATGCGGATTATACCGTGCTTGCCACGGGCGGTATAGGCGGACTTTACGAAAATTCCACCAATTATCCGCATCTGACGGGCGATGCGCTTGCAATATCGCTGAAGCATAACGTGGAACTTCAAAACATAGATTATATACAAATCCACCCGACAACGCTCTATTCAAAGAAAAAGGGCAGACGATTTCTTATTTCGGAGTCGGTCAGAGGCGAGGGCGCAATCCTTTTAAATAAGGATATGCAGAGATTTGCCAACGAGCTTTTGCCGAGGGACGTGCTTACAAACGAAATCTTAAAGCAGATGAAAAAGGACGGCACGCCTTACGTGTGGCTGTCAATGTCGCCGATACCGAAGGAAACGATAATGTCGCACTTCCCGAACATTTACGAGCATTGTCTTGAAGAAGGCTTTGACGTAACAAAAGAGCCTATTCCGGTGGTGCCGAGCCAGCATTATTTTATGGGCGGTATAAAGGTGAATGAGATGTCGAAAACGTCTGCGGACAGGCTGTATGCCGTCGGCGAAACCGCCTGCAACGGCGTTCACGGCAAAAACAGGCTTGCGAGCAATTCGCTTTTGGAAAGCCTTGTGTTTGCAAAGCGTGCGGCGGCGGACATTACGGATACATACACGCCGTCGGAGCCGATACAATACGATTACAGGGACAATGAAAAGGAATATAAACAAGCAGTGCTTGACGCTATAGAACAGGAGAGGAAACGAAATGAATAATATAACAATGAAAGCAAATGCGGACGAGCTTATAATGATGGCGCTCCGTGAGGATATAACAAGCGAGGATATAACAACAAATGCGGTTATGCACGAATACAAAAAAGGCGAAGTGGAACTTATCTGCAAGCAGAGCGGAATAATAGCCGGACTGGACGTTTTTAAGCGTGTTTTTGAACTGCTTGACGAAAAAACACAGGTGGAATTTTTCGCAAAAGACGGCGACAACGTAAAAAACGGCGAACTTGTCGGCAAGGTTACGGGCGATATACGTGTGCTTTTGTCGGGTGAGAGAACGGCGCTAAATTATTTACAGAGAATGAGCGGCATTGCAACGTACACGAACGAAGTTGCGTTGCTTTTAAAGGGCAGTAAAACAAAACTTCTCGATACAAGAAAGACCACTCCGAATATGCGTGTATTTGAAAAATATGCGGTAAAGTGCGGCGGCGGATATAATCACAGATACAATCTGTCGGACGGCGTTTTATTAAAGGATAACCACATTGCGGCGGCAGGCGGAGTCGGAAAAGCTGTCGAAATGGCAAAGGAATACGCTCCGTTTGTGCGTAAAATAGAGGTGGAAACGGAAAATCTTGATATGGTAAAAGAGGCGGTCGAGGCAGGAGCGGATATAATAATGCTCGATAATATGACTCACGATATGATGCGTGAGGCGATTGAGCTTATAGACGGCAGAGCACAGACCGAATGCAGCGGAAACGTAACGCTTGAAAATGTGCAGAAACTTATCGATTTGGGCGTGGACTACATTTCAAGCGGCGCTCTTACGCACAGTGCGCCCATACTGGACTTGTCGCTTAAAAATCTGCACGAAATTTGATAAAAGGGGCGGGATTTAATGAAAAGCGTTGAAAGACGTGAAAAAATATTGGAGCTTATATCAAAAAGCGAAAAACCCGTTTCCGGCGCAATGCTTGCGGAACGAACTGGCGTTTCAAGGCAGGTGATTGTCGGAGATATTGCATCGCTGAAAGAGGACGGCTGTGACATAATCGCCACAAGCAGGGGATATATTCTTAGCCGTGCGGAGCGTGTGTATAAGGTTGTGCATACGGACGAGGATATTGAAAAAGAGCTTCGGGCGATAGTCGATAACGGCGGCGAGGTGAAGAACGTTTTCGTATGGCACAGGATATACGGACGTATAGAGGGTGAACTTAATATCTCAACCGCCGCCGACGTGACCGAGTATATGAAAAGCCTTAAAAACGGCAGATCCAGTCCGCTTAAGAACGTGACGTCTGGTTATCATTATCATACCGTTTATGCGGACAGCGAGGCGGTTTTGGATAAAATAGAATTGGTGCTTAAAGGCATGGGATTTCTCTGTGACGAGGCTTAAAAAAATTTTTGAAAAAATTTACTTTTTTCTGCAACATTTTCGGACTTTAAATTGTTTATATAATGAGGACCTCAAAAAAACAAATATAAAGGAGAGATGTGTTATGAAAAAAGCAATCAGTATAATGTTAGTATGTGCGGCTCTTACAGCTTCGGGTGCGCAGGCGGTTTTTGCGGAGGAGCCTATGTTAATATCCGCAAAGAATGAAACAATTTCAATTCTTGTTGACGGTAAAGCTTTTGATTTGGGAGATACGGCGGCGTATGAATCGGGAAAATGCACAATGGTTCCTGTACGCAAGGTTGCGGAAAAGCTTGGCTACACGGTTGAATGGGACAGCGAACATCAGGGTGTAAAGCTTGATAACGGCGAGGTAAACACAATATTGTATATCGGTACGGACAGCTATTATATGGCATCGTCAAAAGCTATCGGAATGTCGGCACCCACACCGCTCGGAGCGGCTCCGGCACTTGTAAACGGCGTTACATATGTTCCGACGGGCATATTTGAAATACTCGGCGAAAAGGTAAGCGTAAAGGGCGAGCAGATACCAAATCCGTTTACGGAGCACAAAGACCTTGAAAGCGCAAAAGCTGCAATAAACTTTGAGGCAAGGACGACATCAGTGGCGACTACAATGCATACAAGAACAAAAAGACCGTTAAAATCGGCAATTACAGCGTAACGTTCAGAGGTGATGAGGGCGTATCGAATGCAATCTGGACCGACGGCGAAACAGCATATTCGGTATATGCAAACAAAGCCGTTACCGAAAAAGAAATGACGGAGATTATAGCAAGCGTTAAATAAGTGATATATTCCGAATTGCATTGAGATATACAAAGAAGAAACGGCAAAATGAAATTATTTTGACGTTTCTTCTTTTTTACGAAACTTTTTCGCTTGAAAAAATATTGACAATGCATATAAAAGCTGTATAATGAAAATCAGAAAAATATTTTTTTAAAAGGAGCTTAAAAAATGACGGAAATAACCATAGATCTTCTTAAACGGGACGGAGAAATAAAGCCGATGAATGCGGTGAACAACGGTCCGACATCACCCACGGTAAGAAAAACATATACAAGCTTTGACGCATACAAGGCGGCGCATATCCCGTTTGCGAGAAACCATGACGCATCGTTGTTTACGGGGTACGGCGGTGAGCATACGGTGGACGTACACAGAATTTTCAAAAACTTTGATGCCGATGAAAATGATCCCAAATCATACATATTCGAGCCGACGGACGAATATTTGAAAACAACTCTTGACGCAGGTACGAAGATATTTTACCGCTTGGGCGCAGCTATAGAGCATGGATATAAGTACGGCACAAGAGTGCCGAAGGACTTTGCAAAGTGGGCGAGAATATGCGAGCATATAATCCGCCACTATAACGAAGGCTGGGATAACGGCTTTCATTACGGAATAGAATACTGGGAAATATGGAATGAACCTGACTGCCGAAATGCCGACGGTTCAAATCCGTGCTGGCAGGGAACGAGCGAGCAGTTTATAGAATTTTATACGGTTGCCGCGAAGTATCTGAAATCGTGCTTCCCCGAACTGAAGATAGGCGGTCCGGCATTCACAAGTCCGTGGGACAGCGGCAGCGGTGAGAAAGAAAGATTTCTCGATGCAATCGTAAAAAACAATACGCCGTTTGATTTTTATTCGTTCCACTGGTACGGCAGAAAAATAGAGAATATTATCGAAACCTTTAACAAGGGAAGAGAAGAACTTGACAAAAGAGGTCTTAATGATGTTCCGATAATTCTTAACGAGTGGAATTACGTAAGCGGCTGGATGGGCGATGACTGGAATTATACGCTCAAAACGGAGAAAAATCTCAAAGGTGCGGCGTTTGTGTCGGGAGTAATGTGTGCAGGACAGGCAAATCCCGTAGATATGCTTATGTATTATGATGCACGCCCGTGCGGAATGAACGGAATGTTTAAAAACGAAACGTATGAGTGCTTAAAGCCGTATTATGCGTTTGTTATGTTTGACGCACTGGCACAGCTCGGAACATATGTACCCGCTGAGTACGGCGATATATACGGCTGTACGGCAACGGACGGAAAAGATTACGCAGTAATGCTTACGCATTATAATGATGATGACAATGCCGAAGCAAAGGAAGTAAAGGTTGACTTTAAAAATGCTTCGGGCAAATTCAAGGCAAGCTATTATGTGCTTGATGAAGAACACGATCTTACACTTATGCGTGAGGAGATATTTGCCTCGGATAATTTCTCGGCATATCTGAAAATGCCGCTTAACACATCGGTATTAATAAAGCTTGAAACAGTTTAATACACAATAAAAATCCACCCGATATGCGGGTGGATTTTTATTTCTATTGCGTTATTGCCGTAAGTTCTATTGTATCGCCGTGTTTGTCTGCGGTTATAACCGTTCCGTTGGAGATAAGTCCCTTAAGCGAGAGCATCGAAAGCTTATCTTCGATAAGCTTTTGTATCGAACGCTTGAGCGGTCTTGCTCCGTATTTTGCGTCATATCCGTTTTCGAGTATAACGTCCTTTGCCGCGTCCGTTACGATAAATTCCGCACCCTTTTCGTGTACGGCTTTTATAATATCCTTAAGCAACAGGTCGATTATCTGCTTTAATTCCGGCTTTGTGAGCGGCTTGAATGTCACAATATCGTCAATTCTGTTTAAAAATTCGGGTCTGAAAAGCTGTTTTAAGCTCTTGTCGACATTATCCGAAAGCGTAAGTTCATCGTTTGCCATAAATCCCGACGCTTTGCTTTTAAATTCCGAACCGGCGTTTGTGGTCATAATAATGATTGTGTTTTCAAAATTCACTATCTTGCCGTGACTGTCCGCTACACGTCCGTCATCAAGTATCTGCAAAAACAGATTAAACACATCGGGGTGCGCTTTTTCTATTTCGTCAAGCAGTATAACCGAATACGGCTTTCTGCGTACCTTTTCCGTAAGCTGACCGGCGTCGTCGTATCCGACATATCCGGGGGGCGAACCGATAAGCTTTGATACCGAGTGCTTTTCCATATACTCGGACATATCTATTCTTATCAAAGCTTCCTCGCTGTCAAACATAACCTCCGCAATGGTTTTTACAAGCTCCGTTTTGCCTACGCCTGTAGGACCTGCAAAAATAAACGAAACGGGGCGTTTTCTCACGTTTATATCCGCACGCCCGCGGCGTATCGCTCTCGATACAGCCTCCACAGCCTCGTTCTGACCTATAACACGCTCGTGTATTCTCGACTCCAAGCCGAGAAGCTTTTCTGTTTCGCTTTCGGTAAGCTTGTGAACGGGTATTTTTGTCCAGCTTTCTATAACTGCGGCAACGTCATCTGTGGTAATTTGAGCTTTTGCCGCCTCTGCCTCAATTATTTCAAGCTTTTCGCCAAGCTGTATTTTTTCTGTTTTCAGATTTGCCACACGTTCAAAATCCTGCGCATCTGTTGCGGCGGCAATGTCGCCGTCAATTGCACCGACTTTTTCTTTCAGCTTTGCGGCGTCGTAGATGGCTCTGTTTTTCAGATTTACTCTTGAGCCTGCCTCGTCTATAACGTCTATCGCCTTGTCGGGGAGAAATCTGTCCGTAATGTATCTTTCGGACATACGCACGGCTTCCTCAATGACTTTTTCGCTTATTTTTACGTGATGATAATTCTCGTAATAGTCCTTTATACCGTTTAATATCTCTATGCTTTCGGCTATTGACGGCTCGTCTATAAGCACAGGCTGGAAACGCCGTTCGAGGGCGCTGTCCTTTTCGATAAATTTTCTGTATTCCGAAAGCGTTGTTGCGCCGATAATCTGTATTTCGCCGCGTGCAAGCGCCGGTTTTAATATGTTTGCGGCGCTCATTGCGCCCTCGGCGTCGCCTGCCGCAACAATATTGTGTATTTCGTCTATAACAAGTATCACGTTGCCTGCCTCGGAGGCTTCGTTTAAAAGGCTTTTGAGCCTTGCCTCAAACTGTCCTCTAAACTGCGTTCCGGCAACTATTGCCGTGAAATCGAGAAGATATACCTGGTATCCGAAAAGCTTCGGCGGTACTTTCTGCTCGAATATTCTGCACGCCAAGCCCTCCGCAACGGCAGTTTTACCAACGCCCGGTTCGCCCAAAAGCACGGGATTGTTTTTTGAACGCCTGTTAAGTATCTGAATAACACGTTCTATTTCCTCATTGCGGTTTACCACTCTGTCGACTTTTCCCACTGCCGCTTTTGCGGTGAGATTTGTTCCGTATGTGTCAAGCATACTCTTTTTCTTGTTCTTGCCTTTTGCGGACTTTTTATGGGTCTGTTCGCCGGTTTCATGACCGCCGCCGAACATATTGCCGAAAAATTCGCTCAGCGGAGCGGTTGCCGCACCGCCCTCATCATCATCGCCGCCGCTCATTTCCTGCATAAGCGAGTTGATGTCGCCGCCTTCCTGCGCACCGCCCATATTCTCTATAAATTCGGACATCTGCGTGTTTAACGAATCTAAATCCTCGTCAGATACCCCGAACTGTTTTATCATATTGTTGAGCGGTGCAATCCCCAGTTCCTTTGCGCAAGGCAGGCACAAACCCTCGCTCGTTGTTTTGTCGCCCTCCATTTTGGTTATATACAAAACGGCGGGATTTTTCTTACATCTTGAACATAAATCCATTCCATATAAATCCTTTCAGATTAGTCTATCGGATATTATAACATAAAATCCATCTTAATTAAAGCCTTTTTTTATATGTTTACAAAATATTTATTTTCTATGTGTATTTATTTAATAAATGCTTGAAATGTCGGCGATTATAGTGTATAATGAAATTGGAATATTTTTTATACAAGGAGAAGTTGAATATGTACGACACAAAAAAAGCATATGAGCTTGCAAAAGAGTATTATGCCGCATACGGCATAGACGTTGATAAGGCAATTGAAATCTGTGACAAAACACCTATTTCGATGCACTGCTGGCAGGGAGATGACGTTATCGGTTTTGAAAAGCGTGACGGCGGACTTACCGGCGGAATACAGACAACGGGAAATTATCCCGGTGCGGCAAAGACGGCCAATGAGCTGAGAGCCGATATTGAAAAGGCAATGCAGTTTATTCCGGGTGAGCTTAAGGTAAATCTTCACGCAAATTATCAGGAGGCTGATACTTTCGTTGACCGTGATGAAATAACTCCCGAAAACTTCAAAAGCTGGGCTGACTGGGCAGTTGAAAAGGGAATAGGTCTTGACTTCAATCCCACATATTTTTCGCACCCGAAAAGTGAAAAGGCAACATTGTCGTCATCTGACGAGGATATAAGAAAATTCTGGGTACGCCACGGTATTGCGTGCCGCAGAATAGGTGAGTATTTCTATAAGAGAACGGGCAAAGTGTGCGTTATAAACCACTGGACTCCGGACGGCGACAAGGAATTTCCGGTTGATACTCTTACACCCCGTCTGCAGTTAAAGAAAAGCTATGACGAGATATTTGAGGCTACAAAAGACGTTGAGGGCGTTATGGACGGAATAGAATCAAAGGTGTTCGGCATAGGTGCGGAAAGTTTTACGGCAGGTTCGCACGAATTCTGTATGGGATACGTTATGAGCAAAAATACAGACCATATCATAATGACGCTCGATACGGGTCATTATCACCCGACCGAAACGGTTTCGGCAAAGCTCGGTGCAATTTATGCATTCCAGGATCACGTTCTTCTGCACGTTTCACGTCCGATCAGATGGGACAGTGACCACGTTGTTGCATTCGATGACGAAACAAAGGCTATTATGGAGGAACTTGTACGCCTCGGAAAGCTTGATAAAACATACATAGCAACCGATTTCTTCGACGCATCGATAAACAGAATTGCGGCATGGGTAATCGGACTCAGAAACACAAGAAAGGCAATGCTTTACGCACTCTTGCAGCCTACGGAGGAAATGAAGAAGATTGAAGCTGACGGCGACGTAAGCGCACGTTTGGCATATATGCAGGAGTTTAAAGCGGCACCGTTCTCGCTTGTATGGGACTACTATTGCGAAAAATCAAATAAAGGCATCGGACTCGACTGGCTCAAGGAAGTAAAAAAATACGAAAATGAAGTTTTGTTAAGCCGATAATTGTTGAAATCAGGCAGATGTATTAATCTGCCTGATTTTTGTGTGCAATTCACAAAAAATAAGAGACAGATTGACAATCTTTATATTATCTGCTATAATATAAAATGCGAATTATATATAAAAATATTGAGAATTTGTAGGGAGAGTATACAATGTCTGCAGAACCGTTTAAAAACAAAATATGGCTTTCATCGCCCACAATGCACGGCGATGAATTGAAGTTTATGACACAAATAGAATGTCATTTGATAAGATTTTAGTTTGTGCTGGTAATTTCATACAGAATAAAAAATCACTGATTTTAAAGGAGTATTTTGCTGATGAATGAACCTAATTTGCTTGTTATAAGCAATAATAGTTTATCTAATAACATTTCCAACGGAAGAACTCTTTCGGGTATTTTGTATGGTTGGGACAAAAATAAAATAGCGCAGATTTATGTTTCGGGCGAGGCACCGCAGTCGGAGGTTTGCGATAATTTTTTCAGAATAACCGATAAGGATATACTAAAGGGTTTTTTGCACCCCTACAGCATAGGCAGCAAGGTGAAAAATGAACTGTCTTTCAAAAAACAAAAACCGGAAATAAAAAAGATAAAAAAGACGGTTTTCACTATTACGGCAAGAGATTTTATCTGGAATACAGGTATTTGGTATAATAAAAAATTAAAAAAATGGCTTGAAGAATTTAAACCTCAGGCAATCTTGTTTTTGACGGGGGAATCAACATTTACTTTTAAAATGACATTAAAGATTGCCAAGGAATATGGTATTCCAATTATTACATTCAACAGTGAAGGATATTATTTCAAAGAAAAAAACTATTTGAAAGACAGCGGTATATCATCACTGATGTACCCTATTTATCATAGGGCGTTTGTGAGAACGTTTAATAAATTTATGAAAAATACGAAATACATAATCCAATTAAATAATAAATTAAAAAATGATTATGATTTGTGTTTTGATGTGCCAAGCATAGCACAATATGCTTCAACCAATGTAAAAAAAGCTACGGTCAAGCCGGAACATAAAATACCGCAGGTTTCATATCTCGGAAATCTGGGAGTGGGAAGGCATACTTCATTGTGCGAAATTGCAGATGCTTTGCAGGAAATAAATCGTGATTATCACTTGGATGTTTACGGAAAAATACCTAATGATGAAGTCAAAAAAGCGTTTGAGAATTGCATCGGTATTAATTATAAGGGCGTTGTTTCTTATAATGATGTCGTTAAAATCATGCACGAGAGCGATTTGCTTGTGCATGCAGAGGGATTTAACGATTTTTGCCGTTGGGATTTGAAGTACGCATTTACTACAAAAATTGCGGATTCGCTTGCCTGCGGTACATGCTTTTTCGTATATGCGCCGGAGGAGTTGGCGTGTACGGAATATTTGAAAAATATTACCTGTGTTGTTACGGACAGGGCAGAGTTGAAAGAGAAACTTTCCGAGTTACTCGGCAGTAAAGAATTACAGCAAAAATATATATCTGCAAGCTTAAAAGCGGCGGAGAAAAATCACAGAACCGATGTCAATTGCAAAAAATTCAAAGAGATTTTAAATGAGGTCCTGGAGGCTGATTATGAAAGTGCTTCAAATTAATTGTGTCTATAAAAAGGGCAGTACGGGAAAAATTGTCGAGGACATACATAGTGTATTATTAAGCAAAGGGATAAAATCTGTCATTTGTTACGGCAGAGGTGTCAAAATAAATGAGCCGTTTGTATACAAAACCTCGACAGAACTTGAAGCAAAACTGAATAATTTAAAAGCAAGATTTGGAGGATTGCAGTATGGCGGATGCATTTTTGCGACAAATAAACTGCTTGGAATAATTAAAAAAGAGAAGCCTGATGTTGTTCATCTTCATTGCATAAACGGATTTTTTGTAAATATTTACAAGTTACTCGATTTTTTGAAAAACAATGATATTCCAACAATTCTTACGCTTCATGCCGAGTTTATGCATACGGGCAGCTGCGGTCATTCATATGAATGTAACAAGTGGAAAACGGGTTGCGGACATTGCCCGGATTTGAAAAATGCAACATATTCAAGAACTTTTGATCAAACGGCAAGAGCGTGGAAAAAAATGAAGCACGCATTTGACGGCTTTAAAAAACTTGAAATAGTATCGGTATCACCGTGGCTGATGGAACGGGCAAAGCAATCTCCAATTACAGAAAATTTCAGTCACAGTGTGATTTTAAACGGTATAAACTGCGATGTTTTCAGGCCATGCGGCAGCGGTGAATTGAGAAAAAAGCTGAATTTGGAAAATAAATATGTAATAGTTCATGTAACGGCAAGCTTTAAAAGTGCGGCTAAGGGCGGACAATATATCAGAGACCTTGCAAAAAGATTAGGTGATAAGGCTGTTATAGTGGTTATAGGTAGCTATGAAAAAGCAGAAAATCTTCCCGGGAATATAATTGACATAGGCAGAGTGGAAAGCCGTGAAAAGCTTGCGGAATATTACTCTATGGCGGATTTATCGGTTATTGCAGGAAAAAAAGAAACATTTGCGATGCCGGTTGCGGAGAGCCTGTGCTGCGGAACGCCTGTGGCGGGCTTTAAAGCAGGCGGCCCCGAAACAATTTCGATTCCGGAATATTCCGGGTTTGCCGAATACGGAAATGTGGACGAACTTGAAAAAATTGTACGCAGTTTTATGAGCAGGAAATTTAACCGGGAGGAAATAGCCGAGTCGGCAGAGAAAAAATACTCCGGCAAGAGAATGGCAGAAGAATATACAGATGTATATATAAAAATGTTTGAAAAGGGAAGGCATAAATAAATGACAATATATTATATGGCATATGCAATGTTTTGTCTGATTGCGGTAATAGCACAGTATGGTTCAACAGACCTCAAAAAAAGAAGCGGCGTAATATGTGCATTCGGATTTATATTTATATTCCTTATACTGGCGTTGCGCCACTGGTCAATGGGAGTTGATCTGGGGTATTATGCGAGAAATTACACGGGATATAATGTCGGATATATTCCGTCTTTTGAAAGACTTAATAAGTATTCGTGGCAAGATATAATCAAAATGAAAGAGTTTTTGAATTATGAAAAAGGATACATTATTTTCAATAAACTTGTCGGAAGCATACATAACGACAAACAGTTTTTTCTCGGAGTATGTGCATTTATAAATGCTTCAGTTACTGCTGTGTTTATTTATAAGAACAGCAAGCTGCCGTTTTTATCATGGATTGTATTCCTGGGTCTGCCCGTGTTTCTTATGTTTTTCTCGGGGCTGCGGCAGGACATGGCAATATCAATAACTATGATGTCGGTATATTGGATTAAGAAGAAAAAAATAATACCGTTTATATTAACTGTGCTCCTTGCCTCGACTATGCATTCATCGGCAATTGTATTTCTGGTGGCGTATCCTATGTATTATGTAAAGCTGACAGAGATGCAATCCTTTATATTTACATTGTTAATACCGGTCGTGTATGTCCTAAAGGCACCGCTTTTCGCTGTGTTAAGTAAAATTTTTAGGGAAAATGCCGAAATGGAGAACACGGGGGCGGGAACTTTGTTTGTAGTGTTTTTTATGGTATATTTGTTTTTGGTTGTTTCAAACAGCCAGCAGCATAAGAAACAAAGCGGATGGATTAACTTGTTCTATATAGCGTGTATATGCCAGGCGTTCAGTGGAATATATAGTACTGCAATGCGTGTGGGGTATTATTTTATGCCGTATCTTGCCGCAGCACTGCCAAATACGGTGAGTGACTTTCAATATACGGGGAAAAATACGGAAAAAAGAGATTTTATCCTGAGCTATGTATTTATTCTGATTGCTTTTGCGCTGTTTGGACTTTATTCTCTGTCTGTGGGAAGTTGGTCCAAAACAAACCCATATGTGTTTTTCTGGCAGACGCCGTAAAAATGTACAGTGAAAGAAAGGAGTTTCGTCATGTCGGCTATAAAGTATATTATTCATTATGACATTAATACAGATGAAGGAAGAAACTTTGCCTTATCGGCAGTTAACAAAGCAAATTACATAATAGAAACACTGGCTGAATTGGGATATAGTGTTGAGATCATTTCCGCAAGCCTTATATCTTCAAAAAAATGTGCAAGAGGTTCTAAACTCAAGCTTTCCGATAAAGTATCTCTTACAAAGCTGCCTGCGGTAAAAAGTAAAGGAATTATTGGAAAAATTATTGCCCACATATGGCAGAAAATAGCATTGCTTATATATCTGTTATTTAATACACATAAGGGTGATACAGTAATAGTATATCATTCATTATCGTTGATTAATATTATAAAATGTATAAAAAAAATAAAGAGAATAAACCTGATACTCGAAGCTGAGGAAGTATACACCAACGCATCGAAATATAACAAAAAAGTCGAAAAAAAGGAAATAAAATATTTTAATATCGCTGATAAATATTTATTTTCCACTGAAAAACTGAATGATAAGTTTAACAGAAAAAATAAGTTGTATGCAATTGATTATGGAACATATTCTTGCGAAAAAGACAGAAACGTCAGTTTCGGCAACGATAAGGTTCATGTGCTGTATGCAGGAACCCTTGATCCGAGAAAAGGAGGCGCGTCTGCGGCTGCGTCTGCGGCTGAGTTCCTTTCGGATAACTATCATATACATATATTAGGGTTTGGCAGCGCAGAAGAGGTTAAGGATATAAAAAGTCTTGTGAGTTGTGTTAATCAAAAGTCGAAAGCAACGGTAACATATGATGGAGTGCTTTTTGGGGAAGATTTCATCAAGTTTATGCAAAAGTGTCATATAGGATTAAGCACCCAAAATCCCGATGCTGATTTTAATGATACGTCATTTCCGTCAAAAATATTATCCTATATGGCAAATGGGTTGAGGGTTGTGACAATAAAAATTCCTGTAATAAAAGAATCAAAAATAAATAAGGCTATGTATTATTATGAAAAACAAACTCCCCAAGAAATTGCGAAAGCTATAGAAACAGTAGATTTTTGTGACGGATATGACGGAAGAAAAAAAATTAAAAAATTAGATTTGGAATTTAAAGAAAATTTAAGGGAGTTGTTAAAATAATGCCTATAATAAGTGTTATAGTTCCGGTATACAATGTGGAAAAGTATGTTGGCAGATGTATAGAAAGTATATTGGCACAGACTTTTACAGATTTTGAGTTAATTCTCGTTGATGACGGAGCAACGGATAATTCGGGGAAAATATGCGATCAGTATGCGGAAAAAGATGACAGAATAAGGGTTATACATAAAGAAAACGGAGGATTATCCGATGCAAGGAATTGTGGGATAGATGCATCTGAAGGGGAGTATATCTCTCTCATTGACAGTGACGACTGGATAGAAAAAGATTTTTTGAATATTTTATATGATAATGCTGTCAGGCATCAAGCGGAAATTGCAATAGTAAATCTTCACAAGGTATTTGATAACAAATGTGAACAAGCTATATCAATCAGTGAGATGTGTTGCACCGGAAGAGAAGCATTGCAATACTTGTACGGACAGCAAAGTATATACATGAATGTGGCTTGGAATAAGTTATATAAAAAGAGCTTATTTTCCGAAATTCGCTATCCTGTGGGAAAAACTCATGAAGATGGATTCACAACATATAGGC